>NZ_JBFRTR010000149.1:0-6945 GCF_041474215.1 Vibrio sp. 10N.222.52.C12 | reverse complement strand
GTATTCGAAATTATTAGTCACAAAATTAGAATATTGAGAAATTATGGAAATTGATCGTATAGATAGAAGCATTCTCGTTGAACTGCAGAAGAACAACCGAATCCCAAACCTCACATTGGCTGAGATGGTTGGGTTATCGCCTCCGGCTTGCTTAAAGCGAGTGAAACGATTGAGAGAGGAAGGCGTGATTGTGAGTGATGTGTCTATTATCAACCCAGAACTTACAGGCAGTAAGATGACTTTAGTTGTGTCCGTAGAAATGGAACGAGACCGAGGGGATATTTATCAAATCTTTCGCCATTCTATTTCTAAGGCGTCAGAGGTCACGCAGTGCTATCAGATTTCGGGCAGTTTTGACTTTATGTTGATTGTGACGGTCAAGGACATTCAAGCCTACGAAGATTTTGTTGAACGAGTACTGCGCAAAGATTTAAATATTCGCAAGTTCCATACCTCTGTTTCAATGAGAACCGTGAAATTTACCACTGCAGTGAACTTAGATGAGTCATGACCGTGAATTTGAGAAGCGAAAAGAAAAGGCGTGAAGCTTTGAGCTTTGTGAGGTGTCAGGCGTATTTTTGTATAAATAGCAGGCATTTACACAAAATGTGACGTTCACATTTTGTCATAACTTTAATAATTGTATATATTCCTCGCCTAAAATAATAATTAACCTAAGTTAATATAATGACTGTCAGCTCATCTACTCAATCTCGTGAAACGCTTCTCAGCGAAAACGAACAACTTGTCTCTACCACTGATTTAAAAGGCGTGATTACGTACAGTAATGATGCTTTTTGTCGCATAGCGGAATACAGCCAACAAGAATTGCTAGGGCAACACCACAATATCGTAAGGCATAACGATATGCCGAAAGCCGCTTTTGCTGATATGTGGGTTAACCTAAAGCAAGGTAAAGCTTGGCGTGGCATCGTAAAAAACAAAACCAAATCTGGTGGGTTTTACTGGGTCGATGCTTATGTAACTCCAATTTACGACAATGGTAAGGTGAGTGGCTACCAATCTGTTCGTGTTAAGCCAAAGAATGAATGGATACAAGTTGCAGATAAGGCTTACCAAGGCCTCTTGAAGGCTGAAAAGTCGGGTCGCCAATGGTCATTAAAGATCAGTGACAGTGTTCGTTACGCCGTGTTGCTAGGCTCTTTGGCTGCGCCGTTAATTTCAAATCTCATTGAAGTAGGGCAAGTATCACAATGGTTGTTGAGCCTACTTCCTGTTTCAGCATTAGCACTGCTTTTCCGACAAGAGCTGATTGATACTCCACTGCAGTTGAAAAAGCTGCAATCTAAATTCGATAGTGTTAGTCGTCTTGTTTATTCAGGTAATAGTCAGTTCTCTATTGCCGATTTTCACTTAAAACTATTGTCTGCAAGAATCCACACCGTATTAGGTCGCATGACAGACTCAGCCAAGCCGTTACAAGATTTGGCTGACAACCTAAATGCGACGTCATTTGAAGTATCAGAAGCCTTAGATCAACAAACAAAAGACATTCTTCAAGTACGAGAGGCGACTGAAGAGGTTGAAGTCACCGCCAATGAGGTCTCTTCTCGCACAGAAGAAGCGCACCAGATTGTTGATGTGACTTTGCAAACCTGTGCTGGCGCTAAAGAAAGCATTAATCAAACTCATCAAAACTTAGAGAGCCTAGCTTCTCAGGCTGAAAAGGCGACTCAAACGACTTACCAACTGAGCGATCAAGCGCAGAGCGTAAGCAAGATAATGGAAGAGATTGGTGGAATCGCCGAACAAACCAACTTGTTGGCCCTGAACGCTGCGATTGAAGCGGCGAGAGCGGGCGAGCAAGGACGAGGCTTTGCCGTTGTTGCCGACGAAGTCCGTGCATTGTCGGGTCGAACCTCAAAGGCTACGGTTCAGATCAAAGAGAGCATCGATACCATGCTAACGACGATTGAAGGGTGGCAAAAAGATATTCTGGCGAACCGTAAGCAAACGGACGCATGTGGTGATGTTGCGAAGGTGAGTGCAGAGCGCTTGTCGGAAGTCGAAAACCTAATGCAATCCATGAATGAACTCATGCAGTCTGTTGAAAGTTCTGCTCATAAGCAACGTGAGCTGTCGAGTGAGGTCAATCTGCATATGCAGTCTATCGCCTCGACCGCAGAACAAAACTTAGTGGCAACGCATTCTGTGAAAGACCACTCCACAGAGCTAAAAGAACAAGTCAATGAGTTCTACCAACTGGCAAAGCGTTTCGAAGAAAAATAGCCGTTAGATTTAATCCGAATGAGAGAAAAGACAAAAAAAGCCCCGTATTTTCATGCGGGGCTTTCTGTATGCATCAACCCATTGAAGGGCGAGACAATGTATTCAAGATTAAGCTAGAAGCTCTTTCGCTGTGTTTACTACGTTTTCAGTAGTGAAACCGAACATCTTGAATAGCTCACCTGCAGGTGCAGACTCGCCGAACGTTGTCATACCGATGATCTTGCCACCGAAACCAACGTACTTGTACCAGAAGTCAGCGATGCCAGCTTCTACAGCGATACGTGCCGTTACGTCAGATGGAAGTACAGACTCACGGTACTGCGCGTCTTGTTTGTCGAACGCATCAGTAGCAGGCATAGAAACTACGCGTACTTTCTTACCCTCAGCCGTTAGCTCAGCAGCAGCGTTAACCGCTAGCTCAACTTCAGAACCCGTTGCGATAAGGATAAGCTCTGGCTTGCCTTCACAATCTTTCAGGATGTAACCACCCTTAGCGATGTTTGCTACTTGCTCAGCGTCACGATCTTGTTGTGCAAGGTTTTGACGAGAGAAGATAAGTGCAGAAGGACCATCTTTACGCTCGATTGCTAGTTTCCAAGCAACAGCAGACTCAACTTGGTCACATGGACGCCATGTGCTCATGTTTGGAGTTAGACGTAGAGAAGCGATCTGCTCAACTGGTTGGTGAGTTGGACCATCTTCGCCAAGACCGATAGAGTCATGCGTGTAAACTTGGATGTTCTGAGTTTTCATCAGAGCAGCCATACGCATAGCGTTACGCGCGTATTCCATGAACATTAGGAACGTTGCGCCGTATGGTACGAAACCACCGTGCAGAGCGATACCGTTCATGATAGCCGTCATACCGAATTCACGTACACCGTAGTGGATGTAGTTACCAGAGAAGTCGTTTGCTTCAAGAGACTTAGAACCAGACCACATAGTCAGGTTAGAAGGCGCAAGGTCAGCCGAGCCGCCCATGAATTCAGGTAGCATAGCACCGAACGCTTCTAGAGCATTTTGAGATGCTTTACGTGAAGCGATGTTTGCTGGGTTAGCTTGAAGATCAGCGATGATTGCCGATGCTTTCTCTTCCCACTCAGCTGGTAGGTCACCGTTTACGCGGCGTTTGAATTCAGCTGCCAGCTCAGGGTATGCTGCTTCATAAGCTGCAAGTTTCTCGTTCCACGCTGCTTCCTTAGCTGCGCCTGCTTCTTTCGCATCCCACTCTGAGTAAACTTCCGACGGAATTTCAAAAGGACCGTGCTCCCAACCTAATTCTTTACGTGTTGCTGCAATTTCTTCAGCGCCTAGTGGAGCACCGTGACAGTCGTGCGTACCTGCTTTGTTTGGAGAACCAAAGCCAATCACTGTTTTAGTACAGATTAGAGTAGGGCGAGGGTCTGCTTTAGCCGCTTCAATCGCTGCGTTGATAGCGTCAGAATCGTGACCATCTACCGCTGGGATTACGTGCCAGCCGTAAGCTTCGAAACGCTTAGGTGTATCGTCAGAGAACCAACCTTCAACTTCGCCATCGATAGAGATACCGTTGTCATCCCAGAAAGCAACCAGCTTACCAAGACCAAGCGTACCTGCTAGAGAACATGCTTCGTGAGAAATACCTTCCATCAGACAGCCATCACCCATGAATGCATAAGTGTAGTGGTCTACGATGTCGTGGCCTTCTTTGTTGAACTGTGCTGCAAGCGCTTTCTCAGCCATTGCCATACCAACAGCGTTAGTGATGCCTTGACCTAGAGGACCAGTCGTTGTTTCGATGCCTGGTGCGTAGCCGTACTCTGGGTGACCTGGAGTCTTAGAATGCAGTTGACGGAAGTTTTTAAGATCTTCAATTGAAAGCTCGTAACCTGCTAGGTGAAGCAGAGAGTAAATCAGCATTGAGCCGTGGCCGTTAGACAGGATAAAACGGTCGCGGTCAGCCCACTCTGGGTTTGCTGGGTTATGGTTTAGGTGAGAGCGCCAAAGTACTTCAGCGATGTCTGCCATACCCATAGGCGCGCCTGGGTGACCAGAGTTTGCTTGTTGTACGCCGTCCATGCTTAGAGCACGAATAGCGTTAGCTAGATGTTTGCGATTCATAAGAACTTCCGAATAAAAATTAAGAAAAACAAAATTGATAAAAGTAGGGGAACTGAACGTTCCCCTATTTGAATTTGGTAAGAGTGATTACAGCTTAGCTGCGATCATGTCTTCTAGTTTGCCTTGGTCAACGGCGAAGTTGCGGATGCCTTCAGCCAGTTTCTCAACAGCCATTGCATCTTGGTTGTGGTCCCATAGGAACTCAGCGTGAGTCATCGCTGCTGGACGCTCTTTAGTACCGTTAGAGTCGATAAGCTTCTCTACTACTTCGCCTTCTGCTGCTTCTAGGTCTGCTAGAAGTTGCGGAGCGATAGTTAGACGGTCACAACCAGCAAGTTCAAGGATCTCGCCGATGTTACGGAAGCTTGCGCCCATAACAACAGTTTTGTAGCCGTGGTCTTTGTAGTAGTTGTAGATATCAGAAACAGAGATTACACCTGGATCTTCTGAAGCTTCGAAATCACGACCTTCTTTCGCTTTGTACCAGTCCATGATGCGACCTACGAAAGGAGAGATTAGGAATACGCCAGCTTCAGCACAAGCACGAGCTTGAGCGAAAGAGAATAGAAGCGTTAGGTTACAGTTGATGCCTTCTTTCTCTAGGATTTCAGCAGCACGGATGCCCTCCCAAGTAGAAGCCAGTTTGATAAGGATGCGGTCGTTAGTGATACCAGCGTCGTTGTACATTTTGATAAGTTGACGAGCTTTAGCAACGCTGCCTTCCATGTCGTAAGAAAGACGAGCATCTACTTCAGTAGATATACGGCCAGGTACAACTTTTAGGATTTCTTTACCGATGTTCACGTTAAGCATGTCGCAAGTATCTTGAACTTGCTGTGCTTTATCACCGCTTTGCGCTTTTGCGTATTCGATAGAAGCATCGATTAGAGGAGCGTACTCAGCAATTTGAGCAGCTTTAAGAATTAGAGATGGGTTAGTTGTTGCATCTTCAGGAGTGTACTTGCTGATAGCTTCGATATCGCCAGTGTCAGCTACAACAGTTGTTAGTTTACGAAGTTGCTCTAATTTATTGCTCATTTTGATCATCCTATGTATCGCATAACACCTCATTAATGGGAGAGGTGTGGGCATTTGCAAGCTAACTAATGAAGTTCTCAATGGTTGTACCAGTGAGCCAAACTTACATTAATTTAAATTTTTCTCCGAACGAACATTTGCACAGAACATTTGATCGCTCGATGAGTAAATGATGTAGCCATATTTATCCGATCTAGCCCCAAAGTCAACGGTAAATAGTACTGTATGGTGACTTCAGTCAAATATATTTCGCTCTAGTAATCATGGGCTATGCAAGCAAACGTTTAACGAGCAAAGTGAGGTGAATTAATCAACAACAAAACCATGGTTATGACTATGAGCAAATGTACCTTGCTGTTACATATGTTCGGGGTGTAAACTTGTGTATCACTTGCTTAAGCATCGAACATTTGTTCTTCAAGCAGGTAAAATAATTGTTAAATATTGGTTGAGTGGTATATGAGTAAGAATATCCAAGATGTTTCCGAAGAAAACACTGATCTCCTCACTGAAGTAGCGGTTGCTTATTATCAAGATGGTGCTACGCAAGAAGAGATATCTAAAAAGTACTCTATCTCCCGTGCAAAGGTTGGTCGAATGCTCAAGCAAGCCCGAGATGAGGGCATTGTTGAGATCACCGTGAAATATCACCCCGTCTTTAGTGCGAAGATCGAGCAACGTTTGATCGAACGATTTGGTGTAAAGCGTGCGCTTGTGGCACTAGACCAACCGAATGAAGAGAAGCAACGACTCCAAGTAGCCGGTTTAGTGTCTAACTATCTTACCAGTACACTGAAAAACGGTATGGTGGTGACAGTAGGGCAAGGGCGAAACGTATCGTCTATTGCTCACCACACTGGCGTAATTACGCCACGAGACTGTAAATTCGTGTGTGGTATCGGCGGTATTCACCCAAGAGGCGGTATGTTTAATGCCGACCATATATGCAGGCAGCTAGCCAAAAAGTACGGTGGATCCTCTGAAACCTTGTACGCGCCTGCTTATGCCGAGAATAAAGCGCAAAAAACCGCATTCATGGAAAACAGCACCGTTAAGCAGACCCTCGATCTCGCTCGAAAAGCCGATGTCGCTTTAGTCGGTATCGGTGATATGAGTGAAAACAGCTATATGGTCGACTTAGGTTGGTTTACCGCAGGTGAGGTCGTTCAATCTCGTTTATTACAAGGTGTCGTCGGTGACTTTGCGGGTTATGACTTTTTCGATGTTCACGGTAAAACAGCAAACACAGTAATGAGTGACCGTGTGATTGGTTTGGCCTTGGAAGAGTTCCGCCCAATAGCGGAAGTCATTGCCATTGCAGCGGAGAACAGTAAGCCATTAGCTCTATTAGGCGCACTAAGGACCGGTGTGGTCGATGTGATAGCGACCAGCGTAAGTAATGCTTTGACGGTACTTAACTTAGATGAACAGATGAAATAGGAACAAATAACCTGTTTGTATTTTGTATTTTGTATTTGTTTTCTGAAGTCATCAAAAAGTATATTTAATTAAACTATCAATTAATCTATGAGTAGAACGCTAATTTTTTAATGATGC
>NZ_JBFRTR010000148.1:0-30975 GCF_041474215.1 Vibrio sp. 10N.222.52.C12 | reverse complement strand
TCACTGAGGTGCCCGTTTTGTTTGTTCTGAGAATCTAGAGGATATCTGACGGTTAAAGGGAGCAAACTCGCCTAGTCTTTGCCTTGCAAAATTTCTACCCACGGTAAGTCGGCATCACCGAGCACAATGAAGTTTGGATTCTCAAGCGTTTCTCTTTCATTGTACGAAAGTGGTTCTAGTTGAGTACTTAAGATACGTCCGCCAGCTTCTTCAACAATGCACTGGGTTGCGGCGGTATCCCACTCTCCGGTTGGTCCAAGGCGCAGATAACAATCCACAGCACCTTCTGCTACTAAACATGCCTTAAGCGCTGCTGAGCCTAGAGGAACCAAATCATAATTCCATGCTGAGCTCATACGGCTAGTGATGCGATTGATGTCCTGGCGACGGCTGATCGCCATGGCGATTGACTGGTTTGGCAGCTCGTGACGATGCGTTTTGATTTTCACGCTGTCATTAAGGTCTGGGATCTTCCAAGCGCCTTTGCCACTGTAAGCGTAATAGCTCACACCTGAAACGGGTGCGTATACCACGCCCATCACTGGCTTGTTATGCTCGATTAGGGCGATAATTGTCGCGAAATCACCACTTCGTGCGATGAACTCCTGGGTACCATCGAGTGGGTCAACCAACCAGTAGCGATCCCATTGAGAGCGTTGCTCTAGGCTGATGTCGGCGTCTTCTTCGGATAATACGGGAATATCAGGCGTCAATTCACTGAGTTTTTTTAATATCAGCTTATGTGCTGCAAGATCGGCACTGGTTACTGGAGTGTCATCACTCTTAATGAACTCTTCGTAATCCTTTTTCTCGTATATCTCTAAGATGAGTTGACCAGCAGAGCGAGCAATCTCAATGACAGAGGGTAGGAGGTGAGACAAATCTTTTGTTATTGGCATAAATGTTCTCTTACTCTTAGAGCGAGCCTGAATGTTCTAGTTATTGTTTAATACACGAAGGCTTAAAAGCAGGGCTGTAATACTCCGAGCCTCACAGAAATCGAGATGTGTTAACAGTTCTTCGGCTTGAGCAAGTGGCCAGCGCACAATATCGAGAGGCTCTGGCTCATCACCTTCTAGCTTTTCTGGGTAGAGGTCTTCTGCAATAAACAGCGTCATTTTGCTAGAGAAGTAAGAGGGTGCAAGGATCACTTCCTTCAGCGGAGTAAGCTTGTTGGCACCGAAGCCTATCTCTTCTTTGAGTTCGCGAACGGCGGCTTCGTTTGGCTGCTCACCTGGATCGATAAGCCCTTTTGGAAAGCCAAGTTCGTAGCGTTCAGTTCCCGCTGCATATTCACGTACTAATAGAATATCGCCTTGCTCAGTAATAGGAACCATCATCACTGCGTTGCGCCCGCTGGGCTTCATGCGTTCGTAAGTGCGCTCTTCGCCGTTTGAAAAGCGTAAGTCGAGAGACTCGATAGAGAATAGTCTTGATTGAGCGACAGTTTGTTTAGCCAAAATCTCTGGCTTGGTCCTTTTCGTCATTGCGCTCGCTCCTTAGCTCATTGGAATTCTTTCTTATAAAGTCATTCTAATATAGGGGAAATGACCTTGAGTTCCTAGATCCGAGTTTTCATATCCGAAAATTATTGAAGCAGGAATCGATTACGATCACTTGAATACCTTACTCAAGATGGTAACGAGGTGAAAATATGGTTGTATAGCAAAAGAGTATAGAGAGAACGCGATAGTCCTAACTTGCTTATCCACATAACAAAAAAGGTTGATGCTTGCGCATCAACCTTTCAAATAACAACTAACACTAAATCAGTGATTAGTAGTAAGAGTGCTCACCACGATCGTGCTCAGTTGCATCACGAACAGCAGTCAGTTCACCTTCAAACTGTTGAAGAAGTTCTTTCTCGATGCCTTCTTTTAGCGTTACATCAACCATAGAACAACCGTTACAACCACCACCGAATGCTACAATAGCTGCGCCGTCTTCAGTGATTTCTACCAAGCTAACGTGACCGCCGTGACCAGCAAGTTGTGGGTTAACTTGTGTTTGAATTGCGTATTCAACACGTTCTAGAAGTGGTGCATCGTCTGCGACTTTACGCATCTTAGCGTTTGGTGCTTTAAGCGTTAGCTGAGAGCCCATTTTGTCAGTAACGAAGTCAATTTCAGCTTCATCTAGGAACGGTAGGCTTAGCTCATCTACGTATGCAGAGAAAGCTTCGAATTTAAGCTCTGTGTCAGACGCTTCGATAGCATCTGTTGGGCAGTAAGAAACACCACACTCAGCGTTTTGTGTGCCTGGGTTTACCACGAACACACGAATGTTTGTACCTTCAGGCTGCTGTGACAGCAGATTGGCAAAGTGAGTTTGAGCTGTTTCTGTAATAGTAATATTTGACACGACGAATACCTGAGTAGATTTGTAGGTTATTAGCGCCATTCTACTCCTGTCAGATTTGTAATTCAGCCCTTTTTTGTTGGATTGCTGTACAAGTAGTGATTCACAGCTTTTATCCAGAGGGCTCAGGAGTGCGGCAGATGCAGTAAATATCAATCCTTTTAACGTCCACTTCAAGTAGTAATTGGCATAATTGATACACAGTACTGCCGGTGGTTACAACATCATCAATTATCGCGACGTGAGAGGGGATAGTTCCTTGAACGTCTTGTTTTCGCAGCGCAAAAGCGCTCTTTAGATTGTGTAATCGTGCGGATTTAGTCAGCCCCTGCTGGGAAGCCGTTGAGCGAATTCGACGAAAGAGCACATCACTTTCAACGCCAAGCTCTTGAGCCGTGTAGTCGGCTAGCAGCTTACTTTGATTAAAGCCGCGATGAGTATATCGACGCCAATGCAGCGGCACGCTGGTGATCAGCGGAGCAGGATATTCGATACGTGATGCCAATAGCTTAGATAGATCACGTGCAAACCAAAACTTATCAGCGTACTTCATTTGCTGAATATAACCTGCTGTCGGAAAGGTGTAGTCCCCAACGCAATAGAGACGATGCCAAGGTGGAGGTTGAGATAAGCACTGTCCGCCCTGCTCTACTGTGAGCAGTGTTTTTAAACCACATCGTTGGCAGCGTGGTACTGGCTGAAAGAGTTTGAGACAAGAATTGCACCATCGAGGATGTGTATCACTGGGCAGTTTATCAAGTTTGCACAGGTGGCATTGAGGTGTGACCAGACGTGGTGTGTGTTTTTGTAGCCAATCGGATAACATAGCTCGTGATGCTTTTGGGTTATGGTGTTCCTTTTGCTCACCATACTGAAAAGCGCGGATTATCGCTGATGGAAAAAGTAGGGAATATTGAGAATGAGTGACGCGTTATATTGGCATGTTTCTGGGCAAGGGCCTGATTTAGTACTGGTTCACGGCTGGGGAATGAACGGTGCGGTATGGCAACAAACCGTTAATGCATTACAAGCTGATTTTCGAGTGCATGTTGTCGATTTACCAGGGTATGGACACAGCGCGCACTGCCACGCTCAAGATCTTGAAGAGATTGCTCAGCAGCTTTTGGCCGAAGCACCAAAGCAAGCGATTTGGGTGGGTTGGTCACTTGGAGGCTTGGTCGCAACGCACATGGCTCTCCATCACTCAGATTACGTGAGCAAGCTGGTGACTGTCGCCAGTTCTCCCAAATTCGCCGCTGCAAAAGAGCCCGTGTTATGGCGAGGCATTCAGCCCAACGTATTAAGCGCATTCACCGAGCAACTGGTTGAAGATTTCCAAACCACCATCGAACGCTTTATGGCATTGCAAGCCATGGGCAGCCCTTCAGCAAGGCAAGATGTAAAACAACTCAAGCAAGCGGTGCTGTCTCGCCCGTTGCCGAACCCTGACTCATTATTGGCAGGATTAAAGATGCTGTCGGATGTCGATCTGCGTGAACAACTGCCTGAGATTTCAGTACCAATGCTACGCTTGTATGGTCGATTAGATGGATTGGTGCCAATCAAGGTTGCGAAAGACTTAGGCACAGCCTTGCCTCATACCGAGCAATACATATTTACCCAGTCTTCGCATGCACCGTTTATGACCGAAGCGGATGCCTTTTGCAGTGAGCTTGTCAGCTTCGCACAAAAATAATTGCTAAATATATATCCGGCTTGGTCGATATATAAGCTAATACCAATCACAGTAAGTAAGTGTTCAAAAATAGCGTAGGTAAAAGGCTTGAGAACAAGGCAGCTTTTTTTTGACAAGTAGTTTCGATAAGTAGTTATTCTACAATCAAAAAATCTAACGCCGTTATCGAGCATTTTAACAAGCTAGGATGATCAGTTATTTACTACGATTGGTATAATACCAACGTGTTGCATGATACTCAGACCTAACTCTCTCCAGAGCTGATTGCGCTAAGTTGGGCTATGCCTGTTGTGCGCTCTCGGTACAACAGTGTTATGGCAATATTGATGGGCGATTCTTGAGGAGAGTTCGCGATGATTGTGTCACCTGCAACTGCAGTGAGTGTGCCACTAATCGCCCCGTCCGTTAATGTGCAAACAGAGCAAGTTGCGCGTGATAATAGAGTCCGAGAACCTATTGCTCCCGCAGTAGCATTGGCGAGAACCAATGCAGAGCGTAAGGTAAAATCAGACGATAAACGAAGGCAGCAGTCGGCTTGGGATCCTTCAGACCATCCAGGTTATGAAATGGAGAACGAGTCAGAGGCCAATTCGGTTAGCCAAGAAGAGCCACAAGACCCTTTTGATCGGCTGTTCAGCTTATTGGCACTGAAAACATACAGTGCTGATCAAGGCAAAGGTTATACCATGCGTTTCCGCCTGCCAAAGCATGTTTTAGATGCGGCGATTCAGGAAGGACAGATGGAGAAACGACGTAAGGTCATAAAGTATCATTATGGTCATGCTGTTGCGCCTCATGCTCCATCAGAGATGTTGGTGGTCTTATAAATCAAAAGTTTACGAGTCAACCAAGCTTCGATGTCTTTTTTGAACACATAATAAAAAAACCTGCATACCCTAAGGGATGCAGGTTTTCTGTTTTAAGCACATCAGCTTTTTAGATGAGCTAATGGATTACTTTTTCGCTTTAGCAAAAGCGGCAGCGAATGCTCCACCCATTGCAGCGTTTTGTTGCGGCTCTTCACGACGGCGTTGGCCACCTTGCGAGTTTTGATTCGAGCGGTTTTGTGTACGAGGTGCACTTGAACGTTGAGCACGGTTGTCTTGTCCAGGCTCGTCCTTCATACGCATGCTTAGTGCAATACGTTTACGCTGAACATCCACTTCCATCACCTTCACTTTCACGATGTCGCCCGCTTTAACCACTTCACGTGGGTCAGAGACAAAGCGATCGGTCAGCGCTGAAATATGAACTAAGCCATCTTGGTGAACACCAATATCAACGAAGGCACCAAAGTTAGCCACGTTCGATACCACACCTTCTAGAATCATGCCTGGTTCTAGGTCTGAAACGCTGTTTACGCCATCTGCGAAGGTTGCAGTCTTGAACTCAGGGCGAGGGTCGCGTCCCGGCTTATCCAGCTCCTTGATGATGTCGGTGACCGTTGGAACACCAAAGTTTTCATTGGTGTAATCAACCGCGTGCAAACCACGTAAGAAGTCGGTGTTACCTACCAGAGATTTGATGTCTTTGTGGTTTTTCTCAGCAATGGTTTTCACTACTGGGTAAGCTTCTGGGTGAACCGATGATGCATCTAACGGGTTCTTACCATCCATAATACGTAGGAAACCAGCACACTGTTCAAAGGCTTTTGGCCCTAAGCGAGCGACTTTCTTTAGCGTAGTACGTGCTTCGAAGCGACCATTCTCATCACGGAAATCCACGATGTTCTGAGCGATGGTGCTAGAAAGGCCGGCTACGCGAGTAAGTAGCGCGGCAGACGCTGTATTCACATCAACGCCTACGGCGTTTACACAGTCTTCGACAATCGCATCTAGGCGCTTAGCGAGCATAGTTTGGCTCACATCGTGTTGGTATTGGCCCACACCGATCGATTTAGGGTCAATCTTCACTAGCTCTGCCAGTGGATCTTGCAGACGACGAGCAATAGACACCGCACCACGAATTGATACATCCATGTTCGGGAACTCTTTTGCAGCTAGTTCAGACGCGGAATACACCGATGCGCCCGCTTCGCTAACAATGATCTTTTGCGCTTTTAGGTTGCCGCGTTTAATTACGTCAGCCACAAAGCTGTCGGTTTCGCGTGAAGCCGTACCGTTACCAATCGCAATCAAATCAACATTGAATTGACGAACCATCTGCTCAACCACGTGTGCCGATTTGTCGTATTGCTTTTGAGGTGGGTGAGGGTAAATAGTTTCTGTTGCCAAAACCTTACCGGTTGAATCCACGACAGCGATTTTCGAACCGGTACGTAAACCTGGGTCCAAGCCTAAGGTTGCTCGAGGACCAGCTGGCGCTGCCATGAGTAGGTCTTTTAGGTTGGTTGCGAATACTTCAATCGCTTCGATCTCTGCACGCTCTTTCATTGCGCCCATCAATTCAGTTTCCATGTGCATAGAAACCTTAATGCGCCATGCCCAGCTGATCACTTGCTTACGCCACGCGTCCGCAGGAGCACTGCTCAGAGTAATGCCGTAGTGATCAGAGATAATGTTCTCACAGTATGAACCACGTACACCTTCTTCTTGCTCAGGATCGGCATTCATCGCCAGTGTTAGGAAGCCTTCATTGCGGCCACGCAGCATGGCAAGTGCACGGTGAGACGGCACTTTGCTGAGTGTTTCGTTGTGCTCGAAGTAGTCTTTGAACTTCTCGCCTTCTTGCTCTTTACCTGTCACTACACGAGCGACTAGCTCTGAGTTGCGTGTTAGGTGTTGGCGAATCTTTTCTAGTAGGTTTGCGTCTTCCGCAATGCGTTCCATGATGATCGCACGAGCACCATCGAGAGCAGCTTTGGTATCGGCAATGCCTTTATCGTTGCTGATGAAGTTCGCCGCTTCCGTTTCTGGATCGTGCTGTGGTTCATTCCACAGTGTGTCGGCAAGTGGTTCTAAGCCCGCTTCAATCGCGATCTGGCCTTTAGTACGGCGCTTTGGTTTGTATGGCAGGTATAAATCTTCTAGGCGAGTCTTGCTGTCTGCTTGAGTGATATCACGCTCGAGTTCTGGCGTGAGTTTTCCTTGGTCTTGAATCGACTTAAGAATTGTTTGGCGACGATCGTCTAGCTCGCGAAGGTATGAAAGGCGGCTATCAAGGTTACGTAGTTGGGTATCGTCTAAGCCACCCGTAACTTCTTTACGGTAGCGGGCAATAAAGGGAACGGTGTTACCGTCGTCAATTAGGTTTACTGCGGCAGTGACTTGCTCAGAACGGACATTCAGTTCTTCAGCGATCAGTCGACAGATAGCTTGGCTCATCCGATGAATCTCTTATTTAATATCATGACAAATACATGGGGGTGAGCGTACGCTTTTTCTAGCTTTGGCTGTGTAATTATCCTGTCAGAAGTCGAATTTCCGTTTCTGATACCCGCTTTGTGCGAGATCTCTTACAAGTGATGTGAGACTAAGTCGCTTTAGACCGATGAAATCGTCTTGATGTTACACTAAGTTGCTGATTTTATTTGATTGTGTGTTTGTGGGCGTATTTCTCACCTGAAATGTTTTTTAAGACTATCTAGGAAACACGGCCATTTGCCGTAATATTTAACTTGTCGACAGGGAGTTGGCAGGAACAGGAAAAAGCCTAATGGACTAGGTATCTTCAGGATGAAGATTTGATTACTTAGGATGAGTAGTCAGCAAGGAAGTGATAATCTCTGGATGAGATTCGCCAGTCAGGATGACAGGCTAGAATGGACACCGCTAGGATGGCGATGAACAAAAAGGAAATTGGTTAAAGGATTTAGCCACTATCAAGGAAAGATGCAGGGAGCACCTTATCTCGAAGAGATAAACAGTAGCCGGATTGCTGCGATAGAGACTTAACCCCGCTAGGCGAAAGCCTTGCGGGGTTTTCTTTTATCTGGAGTTTGGGTTTGCTGAACACTCAGTTTATCGCTAAGTGTTTATTAAGTTTGGTTATTCGTTGTCTGCGTAGCGAATCGAGTTAATGAACCACTCTTTGTCGCCTTCCGGTGTTTTTACCGTAAACTCGTCATCTACTTCTTTCTTGAGCAGAGCTCTAGCCATTGGTGAGTCGATAGAGATATAGCCTTTAGCATCGCCGTAGATCTCTTCAGGGCCGACAATACGAAACTTCTTAATTTCCCCATCATCATTCTCAATTTCCACCCAAGCACCGAAAAATACCTTACCTTCTTGTTGCGGCGAGTAATCAACGATAGTTACATCAGGTAAGAACTTGCGTAGGAAACGCACTCGGCGATCAATTTGACGAAGCAAACGCTTATTGAAGGTGTAATCTGCGTTTTCTGAACGATCTCCAAGGCTTGCAGCCCAAGTGACTATCTTAGTAATTTCAGGACGTTTCTCGTGCCATAAGTGGTCATGTTCTGCTTTGAGCTTGTTATAACCTTCTCGGGTGATAAGTTTGGTTTTCATAAATCTGACTTAATGAAATGATGATCTAAGATAGAATATATAGAAAGGCAACATACGTTAACAATTATTTAGGCGACTTTTTCTCCAATAATGTTACATTTTTAATGTCTTATACCAATATACAATTTACCAAGAATGCTTAACCTTAGGTTTAAGCTTTAATAGGTGGAACCATTACATGCAAGAAAACTACAAAATTTTAGTGGTCGATGACGATGCTCGTTTACGTGCACTGTTAGAGCGCTATCTGTCAGAGCAGGGCTTTCAAGTGCGTAGCGTGGCAAACAGTGAGCAGATGGACCGCCTGTTAACCCGTGAAAATTTTCACTTGATGGTATTGGATTTAATGTTGCCGGGCGAAGATGGTCTATCGATCTGTCGTCGTCTACGAAACGCAAACAACTCGCTACCAATCCTGATGCTTACTGCAAAGGGTGATGAAGTGGATCGCATTGTGGGCTTGGAAGTGGGTGCTGATGATTACCTGCCAAAACCATTTAATCCACGTGAACTGCTTGCTCGTATTAAAGCTGTACTGCGTCGCCAAGTCATTGAAGCACCGGGTGCACCAAGCACAGAAGAGTCTGTGGTTGAGTTTGGTGAGTTCCGCTTGAACTTAGGTACTCGCGAAATGTTCCGCGGTGAAGAGCCAATGCCGCTTACTTCGGGTGAATTTGCGGTTCTTAAGTCCTTGGTAACGAATGCTCGTGAGCCAATGTCTCGCGATAAGCTGATGAACATGGCTCGTGGCCGTGAGTATTCAGCAATGGAACGTTCTATCGATGTTCAGATTTCACGTCTGCGTCGTCTAGTTGAAGAAGATCCAAGCAAACCTCGCTACATCCAAACGGTGTGGGGCTTGGGTTATGTATTCGTTCCAGATGGCAAAGCTGTGTAATTCAGCTTAATAAGCTCTACAGTAGCTTTATCGATTCTGTGAATCTTACGGGTCATCTCATTAATATGCGATGGCCCGTTTTCTATTCAGCACAATGGTTTAGAGTTATAGTCATATAACACTTTCTTTATCTTTCTACATCTCGGGTACCCCATGCGTATACGTAGCTCCTTTACTCAGTCGATAGTGCTTTTCTTAACGCTATTGGTCGCTAGCCAAATTTTTTCTTATTACGCGGTGTTTAACTATGCGTTGATGCCAAGTTTGCAGCAGTTTAATAAGATTTTGGCTCACGAGCTAAACCTGGTATTGGACCAAGGCAGTGATATCGAGATCGATGCGCCATTGCGTCAGCGTGTGCTTGAACAGCTCGGGGTAACCGTTCACGCCAAGGACAGCGAAGCGGCGGGTGAGTATTACCATGCGGTCGCAATCGACCTGATGAGTGAGGAGATGACCAAGGAGCTGGGTTCTGAAACTGAAGTGCGGCTGATCTTGGGTAAAGAGAGCTATGTGCTTTGGATGGACATTGCGCAGTTACCCAACTCTTTAATTCGTATTCCGTTATCAGAGCTGCAAGAAGAGGATTTTGCACCACTGTTTCGTAACAGTCTGATCATGGCGCTGTTGATTGTCGCAGGTGGTTGGCTGTTTATCCGATTGCAAAACCGTCCGTTGATAGCGCTAGAGAAAGCGGCGCAAGGTGTCGGGCGAGGTGATATTCCACCGCCATTGCCAGTTCAAGGCGCACAAGAGATTCGCTCGGTAACTCGAGCCTTTAACCAGATGTCGAAAGGCATCCAAGAGCTAGAAGAAGACCGCGCCTTGTTGATGGCGGGTATCAGCCATGATTTACGTACTCCGTTAACGCGTATTCGCTTAGCGACTGAGATGATGTCACCAGAGGATGCCTACTTAGCTGAGGGGATTATCAGTGATACCGAAGAGTGTAATGAAATCATCAGCCAGTTCATGGATTACCTAAAGCCTGTCGACCGAGATTCATTCCAAGCGGTGTTTGTCGATGATATTGCTCGTGAGGTATCGAGCTCTGAGGGTGGCTACGAGGTTCAGATTGAAACCGATATTCCAGAATCGATGAAGCCAGCGCTAGGTAATCCGATCGCGATGAAGCGTGCTGTGAGCAACTTGGTGGTGAATGCGCTGCGTTACGGTAATGGTTGGGTCAAGGTATCAACTGGTATGACGGCGGATAACAAGCTTGCTTGGGTGACGGTAGAAGATAACGGGCCGGGTATTCCACAAGACCAGATCGGAAAGCTGTTTGAACCTTTCACGCGTGGTGACACGGCTCGTGGTAGCGAAGGAACGGGCTTGGGCTTAGCAATTGTGAAACGTATCGTTAGCCAGCATCAAGGTGCTGTTGTGGTCAATAACCGCAGTGAAGGTGGCTTAAAAGCGCAGGTCAGTTTCCCGGTTAAGCCCTAGTTATCATCGGTCCGTTTGATGACGATAAGTTCGGTTCGGGGAACGGTTAAGAGATCCCCGACTCGGTCATTCTTCCCTCTCCGAGGATGACGAATTGCTAACCATGGACTTTGATGATGAAAGTTTACTTTGATCGTCATTCCCTATCGTGAGGAACGAGCGAATAGGGAATCTCGCTCTTGCTTGATGAAAGTAACGCACACTAAAAAGGCTTCCTTGAGGAAGCCTTTTTTACGTTTGAATACGGTCTCAGTGTTAACTACGCCTTAGAGTAAACATCGCGTTCACCCAACCAACGGTTGATGATCGCCTTAGCATTGTCTGGGTAGCTATCGTGAATATGACGCGCAATACGCTGCACTTCAGGTATCAAACGTTGGTCACGAATTAGATCGGCGATCTTGAAATCAGCCAAGCCAGTTTGTTTGGTACCGAGCAATTCACCGGGGCCACGGATTTCTAAGTCGCGCTGTGCAATCACAAAGCCATCGTTACTTTCACGTAGCACACCTAGGCGTTTCTGAGCGGTTTTAGACAGCGGAGAGTGATACAACAATACACAATGACTTGCGACCGAACCTCGGCCGACACGGCCACGCAGTTGGTGCAGTTGCGCTAGGCCAAGACGTTCTGGGTTCTCGATGATCATTAAGCTCGAATTCGGAACATCCACGCCCACTTCAATCACGGTTGTCGCAACCAATAGATGCAGCTTGTTCTCTTTGAACTCTCGCATCACCGCTTGTTTCTCGGCGGGTTTCATACGGCCATGGACTAAACCAATTTTTACGTCAGGCAGTTTGCGTTGTAGCTCTTCTGCTGTATCAGCTGCAGCTTGAGCTTCCAGTACTTCCGATTCATCAATCAGCGTACATACCCAGTAGGCTTGTTTGCCTTCATTGAGACACGCATTTTTCACACGTTCAACAATGTCATCGCGCTTGGTATCAGGAATTGCCACGGTTTGAATTGGGGTTCGTCCCGGTGGCAGTTCATCAATAATCGAAGTTTCGAGGTCGGCATAGGCCGTCATTGCTAACGTTCGTGGGATTGGGGTAGCGGTCATGACCAACTGATGGGGGTAGTAGCCTTGCTTTGCGCCTTTCTCACGTAGCTCTAATCGCTGGTGGACACCAAATCGGTGTTGCTCATCAATGATCACTAAACCAAGGTTTTTGAACTCGACATGCTCTTGGAACAAGGCATGAGTACCGACCACCATTTGCGCTTCGCCACTGGCAATACGTGTTAGTTCAGTTTCACGAGCTTTGCCTTTGAGCTTACCTGCTAGCCATCCAACTTGAATACCCATTGCCTCAAACCAGTTGGCAAAGTTAATCGCGTGTTGTTCTGCGAGTAGTTCAGTGGGTGCCATAAGTGCTACTTGTTGACCGTGTTCCAATGCGCGAACCGCCGCCAGTGCAGCGACTAAGGTTTTACCAGAGCCCACATCACCCTGCACTAAACGCATCATAGGATGCGGCTTTTCCAAGTCAGCTTCGATCTCTTTGGTCACTCGTGCTTGGGCATTGGTTGGTGAAAACGGCAGCTGAGCCAGTAGCTTATCTTTAAGGGTGTTTACTGGAGGAAAAGGCATTGCCTTGTCTTGCTGCCCTTTGCTACGAACAGACAACATAGACAGGTTTTGAGCCAGTAACTCTTCCAGAATTAGGCGCAGTTGCGCAGGGTGCTTGCCTTCATCAAACAGCTCTAGGTCAATGCCCGGGGGCGGCCTGTGAATGGTATGCAGTGCTTGTGCGAGGGTAATTTGGTGGTCGTATAAACCTGATGGGAGAAGCTCGTTAACTGCGGCCTTGTCGATTAGCTCTAAGGCTTGATCGGTAAGATTACGCAGCGTGACTTGTCTTAGCCCTTCGGTGGTTGGGTACACCGGAGTCAGATTGGCTTCAACGTCTGGCTGTTGCCTCGGCGCAAAGAATTTGTAGTCCGGATGGACAATCTCAAGCCCCATATTGCCGCGCTTGATCTCACCATAAGCATGCACTTGTTTGCCTTCGGCAAAGTTATTCTTCATGCCTGCAGTGAAGTTGAAAAAACGCAGTGTAATAGTGCCATTACCATCACTGATCTTTACTGCGAGCATCTTACGTTTACCGAAAATGGTATCGACGTGCATTACCTTGCCTTGCACTGCTGCCCATAAACCAGCATGCAGTTTTACGATGGGGTAGATACGCGTTCGATCTTCGTAGCGCAAAGGCAGGTGAAACAGTAAATCTTGTACGTTGTTAAGCCCAACCTTCTCCAGTTTCTCTGCGACTTTTGCGCCGACTCCAGATAAAGAGTTGAGAGGGATAGCAGATAAAAGCTGTGACATAACAAGGCTCATAAACGTAAGAGAGATAATCTATTCAAGCATTTTACTGGATTTTTGTACAGGCAGGAATGGGAGGGAGCGCGGTAAATACTAGGATTACGGTTATAAAAATCCCCTTAAGCGATAAAGCATTAAGGGGATTTAAATTCTTGGCAAAACTATTATCAAGTTTAAACGTTAGTTCTTACGACGTCTTACTTTCAGCGCGTGTGGCATCACACGTAGCTTCTTCATAATGCTCGCAAGGTGAACACGATCTTTGGTGGTCAGCAAGATTGTCACTGTGTACAGGCGTCCATCACGTTCTTCGGTTGAAATACCGTGAATGTTAGAGCCTGTTTTCGAGATAACATTAGTTAGCTCAGCCAGTGCACCTTGGTGGTTCTGCAGATCAACCTGAAGCTCAGCGGTGAACTCTTGGTCGTAATCGTCAGACCATTCAACCGCCATGTATTTGTCTGGTTCTTTCTGGTAACCACGAACGTTTGGACAAGTTTCACGGTGAACCACAAGGCCACGACCTGGAGATACATGGGCAATAATGTGATCATCTGGAATCGGGTGACAACAGTTAGCGAACGTCAGTAGTAGACCTTCAGCACCACGGATTGGAAGTTTCTTCCTCGGTGTGTCGCTGTTGTTTTCTACTTCAGTCAGTTCGTCAGCATCACCAAGCAGACGACGAGCAATTACGATACTCATCAGCTCACCAAGACCAATCGACGCCAGCAAGTCTTCAACGCTTTCTAGGCGTAAGTCAGACAATACATGTTCTAGATTCTCTTGGCCGATATCGGCAATAGAGTGTTCGCCAAGTGCATGATTCAGTAAACGACGGCCTAGCGTGATCGACTCTTCACGACGCATGGTTTTCAGAACCTGACGGATCTTAGTACGTGCACGTGATGTCACCACGTAGTTGAGCCATGCTGCATTCGGACGTGCGCCCGGAGCACTGATGATCTCAATGGTTTGACCGTTCTTCAGCGATTTGCTGAGTGGGTAAGGGTTCATGTCTACACGAGCACCTACACACATGTTGCCGACATCGGTATGCACCGCGTAAGCAAAATCGACCGCTGTTGCGCCTGCCGGAAGTTCGACAATGCGACCCTTCGGCGTGAACACGAAGATCTCATCTGGGAACAGATCAGACTTAACGTTTTCAATGAATTCGAATGAGTTACCTGCGCTTTGTTGTAGCTCAAGTAAGCTCTGCATCCAACGTTGTGCTTTAACCTGTGCGGTTGTGCCATTACTGCTGCGTGAGCCGTTGCCTTTGTAAGACCAGTGCGCTGCGACACCTTTGTCTGCCATTTGATCCATATCTTCAGTACGGATCTGAACCTCAACTGGCACCCCGTGAGGGCCGATCATTGACGTGTGCAGAGATTGGTAGCCGTTGGCTTTTGGTACCGCAATGTAATCTTTCATGCGGCCAGGGCGAGGCTTGTACAGGCTGTGAGCCTGACCAAGTACGCGATAACAAGTATCTGGGGTATCAACCACGACGCGGAAAGCGTAGATGTCCATAATGGTGTGGAAGCGCTGCTCTTTAGTTTTCATCTTGTTGTAGATGGAGAACAGGTTTTTTTCACGACCAAGTACGCGAGCAGGCAAACCGACCTCTTCAAGGCGGCCTTCAATTTCGCTATGGATACGTTGGATCATTTCCTTACGGTTACCACGCGCAGCTTTCACTACGTTTTTAAGTACGCGATAACGGTTAGGATAGAGGGCTTCAAAGCCCAGCTCTTCTAGTTCGGTCTTGATGTTATGAATACCAAGACGGTGAGCTAGTGGAGAATAAATCTCTAGGGTTTCACGAGCAATACGACGCTTTTTGTCAGGACGAAGTGCCCCAAGCGTGCGCATGTTGTGAGTACGGTCAGCTAATTTGATCAAGATAACGCGGATGTCTTGCACCATGGCGAGAACCATCTTGCGGAAGTTCTCTGCTTGCGCTTCTTTGCGATCACGAAATTTAAGCTTATCCAGCTTAGATACACCATCAACCAATTCAGCAACGGTATTGCCAAATTTTTCCTCTAGATCTTCTTTAGTGACATCACAGTCTTCGATGACATCATGAAGCAGAGCAGCTTGCAGGGTTTCGATATCCAGACGCATTTCTGCCAGGATTCTTGAAACAGCTACAGGGTGGATAATGTATGGTTCACCGCTTGAGCGGGTTTGCCCTTCATGGGCGTCTCTCGCTACCACATAAGATTGACGCAGAGCCTCAATTTGAGGCTCTGTTAGGTATTCTTGGGCAACGTCTTTGAGGCTATCGAATAGATACAAATTAAAGGCCCGGAAGGTTAATTAGTTCGAATGACGTTCTTAACGAGTGTGAGCGATGCTGCTTACTGCTGCAAGTTCAGCTGCTTCTTGCTCTTGTTGCTCTTGACGCTCACGAGCATCTAGTACGTCTTTAGTGATAAGACCTTCTTCGATTTCGCGAAGAGCGATAACCGTTGGCTTATCGTTTTCTTCAGGCACTAGTGAATCTTTACCGCCAGTTTGCATTTGACGTGCGCGGCGAGCCGCAATAAGAACTAGGTCGAAACGGTTGCCAACTTTTTCAACAGCGTCTTGAACAGTTACGCGTGCCATGAGGACTCCAAATAGTAATTAACTAATAAATTTTTGATGACGAGAAAGTATACAAGTTTAACTAGATACTTTCTAGATCACCGTATACTTATCTCAATAGAAAATCTAGGGGATCTAGATTATTCCGCTAATAAAGCAGTAAGCATGCCGCTGTATTTCGCTGCTTGCTTATCTTCTTTTAAGCGCTCCGCACGAATGATAGCTCTGAAGTCCATTAGGGCTGCATCAAAGTCGTCATTCACGATCACATAATCATATTCTGCATAGTGAGAAATCTCTGATTTTGCTTCGCTCATGCGTTTCGCAATAACTTCGTCGCTGTCTTGACCGCGAACATTCAAACGACGCTCTAGTTCACCATTTGATGGTGGAAGAATGAATACACTCTTCGCTTGAGGCATTTGTTCACGGATCTGACGAGCACCTTGCCAGTCGATATCTAGGAATACATCGATACCGCGGTTTAGGTTTTCTTCAATCCAAACGCGTGAAGTACCGTAGTAGTTGCCGAACACTTCAGCGTACTCTAGGAATTCACCTTTAGTAATAAGGTCTTCAAAATGATGCTTCTCTACGAAGTGGTAGTGAACACCATTTTCTTCACCAGGGCGCATACCGCGAGTGGTGTGTGAAACAGATACCTTCATTGCGTAGGTTGGATTGGTTTCTAGCATTGCTGAGATCAAGCTCGACTTACCTGCGCCACTAGGTGCAGATACGATGTAAAGAGTACCTTTGCCCATCTGTATATTTCCACTGTTGGTTGGATTGAGTGAAGGCAATAAACCTACACTTTAAAAGATAGCACTGACTCTAATTTTTGTTCCGATGGCGCATCTACTAATTGTGCCGTTGGTTACGTCTATAAAGAGATAACGAGTAAAACTAATAGAAGCAACTGGTGAAAATTAGGTCAGAAAAATGGAGGCGAAGAGTAGCATATTTAGATGATTGAGAACAACTGGCTTGATCGTTATTTATCAGCAAATGATCTTCTCAAAGATCTTTGTATAAATGTAATGACTCGTCATCGGTACTTTTTTATGTGATCTGGACAAAATTTGTTGAAGTTTTAATCTCAATCCTTACAATCCGCGCAAACGATTAAATGCTGTATATATCTAGTGATATGGACTAGATGTTTCTACTACCGAGCCTACCTTGGTGACTACAGTTTTTAGTGTAGAGACCTCTCTATTCTCACAGCATTTGAATCACCAAATTCTTAATTTATTGCAAAGGTTTTGTTGTGAGTACCGATTCCACCCTGAAAGCCCAGAACACCTCTGGCTCGCTTGATTCGATGTTTAAAATCACTGAAAGAAAAACCACGATTGGCACTGAGCTGTATGCGGGTTTCATTACTTTCTTGGCGATGAGTTACATTCTGGCGGTTAACCCAGCAATTTTGGGTGATATTCCAGGCATGGACAAAGGTGCCGTGTTTACTGCAACGGCTCTGTCTGCGGCAATCGCAACCCTAATTATGGGCATTTGGGGCAACTATCCTGTAATGCTAGCGCCGGGCATGAGTATGAACGGCTTTTTCAAAGGTCTGCTGTTAAGTGGATCTGTTGCCGTGCTTTGGAATGAAGCGCTGTTCGGTATCTTCCTATCTGGTATTTTGTACCTTGCGTTCTCACTGACCAATATTCGTAAATCGATGATTGAATCGATTCCTGAAGATTTGAAGTTGGCGATTACCGTGTCTCTCGGACTGTTCATTGCTTTCTTAGGTCTTAAGAATGCGGGCATCATCGTTTCTAACCCATTCGTATTGGTAGGCTTAGGCGACATTTCTGATCCAAAAGTGATCATCGCTTACGTGAGTATCTTCATCGCACTGGGTTGTATGGTTCGTGACATCAAGCTAGCAACGTTCATCTCATTCGTTTCTGCTATCGTATTGACGATTCTTGCTGACGTCTTCATGGGCACTTCAAACGCACCAATCCCAGAGCAGTTCATTGCTATGCCACCAAGCATGGCAGGCAGCTTCGGCGCTATCTTTGATTTCTCTGCTTTCACGCCAGAGAAAATGTTCGACCTACTGTTCATCGTACTTATATTCTTGATTGTCGATTTCTTTGATGGCTTGAGCACCATTGTCGGCGTTGGCCGTGATGCGGGCATCATCGATAAAGACGGTAAGGTGCCAAACGCGAAATCGGCTCTAGTAGCAGATGCGGGCGGTACTGTGATTGGCTCTATTCTTGGTACCACATCAATTACCGCATTCTCTGAGTCAGGTATTGCGTCTTCTCAAGGTGCGAAAACGGGCTTAGCGGCAGTGATGGTAGCAGGTTTGTTCCTAATCTCGCTATTCCTATACCCAATCTTCTCTATCTTCTCGGCTGCAATGGTTGCACCGGCGATGGTAGTAGTCGGCATCTACATGGTAGGTCGTCTTGGTCAGATCAACTGGGAAAAGAAAGAGTCACGCATTGCAGCCTTCTTTACCATCATGTTCACAGTGCTAAGCTTCTCTCCAGCGAACGGTATGGCGATGGGCTTCATCAGCTACGCATTCACAATGGTTGTGGCAGGTAAGCGCAAAGAAGTACACCCGCTTATCTACGGACTGTGTGTGGTGTTCTTAACTTACCTGATTCTGCTTTAAGGCTAATTAGTCACTAAGAAGTCGCTAAGTAAAAGACAAACAGATGGCTCTGCAGTGAATGCGGGGCCATTTTTGTATTTGTTGCTTTTTACCGTTGCTTCTTAATGTTGGTTACCGATGAGTTGATGGCGTTAGCCTAAAGTCGGTGCTTTGACAGTACGCGACTTATATTGATGCATGCTATTGTAGAGACTGGATTAATTATTTTTTGAAGAGTGACTATGCCTTCTCACTTACCTAAATCTTTTAGTAAGCCGTTTTTAAAAGTATTCCACATTATGGAAGCGGTATTGCTGGTGGCGATCACGCTCGCGACCTTGTTTGCGATGGTCGAAGAGTTCATGCATGTCTTCGCTGAACGCCGAGTGCAATTGACCGACATTCTGCTGATGTTTATCTATTTAGAAGTGTTGGCGATGGTTCAGCAGTTTGTGATGAACGGTAAGATCCCAGTGCGATACCCAATCTATATCGCGATGATGGCGATTGCTCGTTACATCACTTTGGGCATGAAAGAACTCGATGCGGTATTGATCGTTTGGTTATCTTTAGCGGCATTTATCTTAGCAGCAGCAACTCTGTTGATTCGAGTCGGTCACTATTACTGGCCATATGTCGATCTCAGAACTAAGCAGCCGGACGAGTAAATTTTTTGAGATCAAAGTCTTACAAATCAAGCCCGGCGACCTAGCTGGGCTTGAATTCAAGCCAACCGAACAAAAAAACATCAATTATTTTCAAATAAAGCTTTACAACCCGACCCAGATCACCAAGAATGGCCTCGCTCTGTTTTCAGAGTTATTAAATGAAACATCAGTTGTAAAGTAAAACCCTTAGTATTGCTTCATTGTTATTCTCAGTGTTTCCCTTGGCTTCATAGATACATTAAATAATTCAAGCTTTCAGCGCATCGCACTTTTGGCGATTAATTTTTTATTTTTATATAAGGGACACATCATGTCTAACAAAACAAACGGCGTAGTAAAATGGTTTAACGAAGAGAAAGGTTTCGGTTTCCTAACTCAAGACAACGGCGGCGCTGACGTATTCGTTCACTTCCGTGCTATCGCATCTGAAGGTTTCAAGACTCTTAAAGAAGGCCAACAAGTGTCTTTCGAAGTAGAGCAAGGCCAAAAAGGTCTTCAAGCTGCAAACGTTGTAGCTCTATAAGATTTTAAGTCGGCGCAGGTTGCAACAGCAACTTGCGTCACTTTCTCTCTCAAATTTGTTTCCCCCCTCAGTTTTACCGCAACACTCTTCTCCATTAGCAATACCCTCTCTAAGTATTCAAAAATCCTGTTTTACGTCCGTTATCTCGTTCTAACTATCGTTGTATCTGTTCTTTGCTCTAACTCAACCTTCTACGTAACAACCAGTCACTTGCTCATCCTGATTACTATTACTGTATCCATAAAAAAAAGCCCCTAAAATTAGGAGCTCATTTTGATCTAATCAACACTGATTAAGCTGATTATTCTTTATCGTGTACAGCTTACAGACTGTTATTCAATGTTTTGGATCTGCTCACGCATCTGTTCGATAAGAACCTTAAGCTCTACGCCTGATGCTGTGATGTCTGTGCTGATAGACTTAGACGCTAGCGTGTTTGACTCACGGTTGAACTCTTGCATCATGAAGTCTAGCTTACGGCCACAAGCGCCACCTTTCTTCAGTACTGCATTTGCTTCTTTCACGTGAGAATCTAGACGGTCTAGCTCTTCTGCTACGTCTGACTTCTGCGCAAGTAGGATAAGCTCTTGCTCAACACGAGAACCTTCCAGTTCGATTTTCGCATCTTCAAATTTGGTAAGAAGACGCTCACGTTGCCACTCTAGGATCTCAGGCATGCGTGCACGAACTTTCACTACTTCTTCAGTGATTGCATCTAAGCGCTGTACGATTAGCGCCTTCATGTTCTCACCTTCACGAGCACGAGCATCAATGAACTCTGCGATAGCATCGTTGAATGCTTCAAGTAGGTCTTTGTTGATGGCATCCATGTCTTGCTCTGGCGTTTCCATCACACCAGGCCAATTCATGACTTGGAATGGGTTCAAACGGCTGTCTTCACCTGTCATCGTCATTACTTGGTTCGCAGCATTGATTACTTGCTGAGCCAAACCTTCGTTAATGCTTAGTTCGCCCTTTGCAGCAGGGTTTGCTTCAAAGCGTAGGTTACATTCAACCTTACCGCGTGCAAGACGCTTACGGAAACGCTCACGCAAGATTGGCTCTAAACCACGGAACTGTTCAGGCATACGGAAGTAAGTTTCTAGGTAGCGTTGGTTTACACTACGGATTTCCCATACTGCGCTGCCCCAATCGCCTTTTACTTCTTTGCGTGCGTACGCGGTCATACTATAAATCATCGAATTTTCCTGTCTTTTATCATTCTGAAAATAACGCGCACGCATAGTATCACGATATGGTGTGCTCTCGAAGCCTGTCGCTTTTCACTGTAAATAGCCTTTCGTGATAAATAGCTTTGAACGGTAAATAGATTTGCACGATAAACTGCTATATAATCTTGCCCCAATCAAAACTGTCTCACCCCTTTCTTAGGTGATGCACTCTTTCGATAGTAAATCACTTCAGACTGTTAATAAGGTAGATACCAATGCGTCCAAATGACCGCGCTGTAGATCAAATTCGTCCAATTAAAATTACTCGTAACTACACAGCTTATGCTGAAGGTTCTGTATTAGTTGAGTTCGGCAACACTAAAGTTCTATGTAATGCGACGGTAGAAGAAAACGTACCGCGTTGGTTAAAAGGCCAAGGAAAGGGTTGGGTAACGGCTGAATACGGCATGCTGCCACGTGCAACGCACACTCGTAACCGTCGTGAAGCGGCGAGCGGCAAGCAAGGTGGTCGTACGATGGAAATCCAACGTCTGATCGCTCGTAGCCTACGTGCTGTTGTTGACCTGAAAGTAATGGGTGAAATTATGATCACTGTCGATTGTGATGTTATCCAAGCAGACGGCGGTACTCGTACTGCTTCTATCTCAGGTGCAAGCGTTGCAATGGCTGATGCTATCAACAGCCTACTAGCAAGCGGCAAACTGAAAAAGAACCCAATGAAAGGCCACGTAGCGGCAGTTTCAGTGGGCATCGTTGGTGCACAAGCACTGTGTGACCTTGAGTACGTTGAAGACTCAGCAGCGGATACCGACATGAACGTTGTAATGACGGAAGACGGTAAGATGATTGAGATTCAAGGCACAGCAGAAGGCGAACCGTTCAGCCACGAAGAGCTGATGCAGCTTTTAGCCCTGGCTAATAAGGGCATTGCCGATATCGTCGAAGCGCAGAAAGCTGCGTTGGCCGACTAGTCATTTTTAATAGCTCCCAATTTGGGGGCTATTTTTTTGTCTGTAAAACCTGAAAGGGTGGTACAGGGCGTAAGTTAAGTTTTATTGAGTAAACATAGAGGATGAGCATGAAAGCATATCAACGTGAATTTATTGAATTTGCACTAGAGAAAGAAGTACTTAAGTTTGGTGAGTTTACTTTAAAGTCTGGCCGCAAGAGCCCTTACTTCTTCAATGCTGGATTGTTTAATACAGGTCGTGACCTAGCGCGTTTAGGTCGCTTCTACGCAGCAGCATTGGCTGATTCTGGCATTGAGTTCGATGTACTATTTGGCCCTGCATACAAGGGTATCCCAATTGCAACGACGACAGCGGTTGCACTGGCAGATCACCACGATGTAGATACGCCTTACTGTTTTAACCGTAAAGAAGCGAAAAACCACGGTGAAGGTGGCAACCTTGTCGGTAGCGCGCTTGAAGGTCGCATCATGTTAGTGGACGACGTGATCACTGCAGGTACTGCGATTCGTGAGTCGATGGAAATCATCCAAGCAAATGGCGCTGATTTAGCGGGTGTGCTTGTTGCTATCGACCGTCAAGAGAAGGGCAAAGGCGAACTGTCTGCGATTCAAGAAGTTGAGCGTGACTTCGGTTGTGCGATTATCTCAATCGTTAGCCTGACTGACTTGGTGACTTTCCTTGAAGAGAAAGGCACCGACGCAGCGCATCTAGAGTCAGTAAAAGCGTACCGCGCTCGATATGGTATCTAATGCCTGAAGTTTTGAACCTGATGGTTTAGATCCCTAGGTTTAGAATTTCAAAACGAGAAAGGCCCGAGAGATAAATATCTTTCGGGCCTTTTACTTTTCTATTGAGGTGAGCTGCTTTCTTATCTGAAGATAGGTGCTCTATTTGTAACGAATGCCGCGTTCAGCTTCTGGGTCTTCCATAGTCTTAAAGCGCTTGTGCAGCCACATCCACTGTTCTGGTGCTCTTAAGATAATCTTCTCAAGGTAGCGGTTCATGTAGGCGGCAGCCGCTTTCTCATCTTTCTGTGGATAGTCATCTTCGATCGATTCATCGGCCATGATCTCATACTTGCCATCGGCATTTCTAAAACCAGAACCCGGAACAAGTGCGCATCGGCTCGTATAAGCCAGAATACTAGTGCCTGTTGTAGTACATGCATCTTCTACAGCGAAGAAAGGCACAAACACAGACTTGTTACGACCGTAATCATGATCCGGTAGGTAGAAAAGGATCTCACCCTGACGCAGGATTCGAATCATACGCTTCACGTCTTTACGGTGAATCAGGCGGTTGCCGTTTTGAGTACGACCACGGTATTGAATGAATTCATAAGCCGGATTGTTGTGCGGGCGATAAACACCTAAACCTGAAATACCGAGAACAGCCATTGCTCGCGCAGTGATCTCTAGGTTTAAGGCATGCACACAGCATAGAAGAACACCTTTACCGTTAGCTTTGTGCGTACGCAGTGTTTGGGTGTCTTTATCTACTAGGATGCGCTTGAAACGCCACGTTGGCCAGAACCAGGTAATGCCGGTTTCGATGAGTGCCATACCTGTGTTCTTGAAGTTCTCACTGACCATTGCCGCGACTTCATCTGCTGGCTTGTCTGGGAAGGCGAGCTCCAAATTACGTGTTGCTACCGCGACGCGCTTTTTACCATAGCGAGCCCCCAAAGAGCCTAACGATCGGCCTAACAGCAGTAAGAGGCGATAAGGGAGAACGTTAACGATAAGCGCCAATAACCCAAAACCGAACCATACTCCCCAGTATTTAGGGTGGAGTAACGCCAGAGTAAAGGGTGGCTTAGTAATAACGTGTTGTGCAGTGCTGTTTGTCGGAGAAGTTTTCGTCGTCATAACCATCACTTAAGATTTGATTGCTACTTAATTTGATTGTTACTTAATCTGAGCGCTTAGCAGAGCCCAATAAGCATCAAAGTTTTCTGTTGGTTGATATTTGAAGTCTGAGCGAACAAATCGATTCAAGCTGCCTTCAACTTGACCGAGCAGTTGAGCGGCTAAGATTTTCTCATCAACCGGGAATGATTTCCCTTCACGAAGCTTTCTTTCACGCAGGATCTGGCGAAGTTGCGTCTCAATGCGTTCGAAAAGTTGGTTGATGCGATCACGCAGGCGTTCATTTTCAAACATTAGAGCATGACCAGATAAAATTCGAGTCAGGCCTGGGTTACGTTCTGAGAAAACTAAGATAAGTTGTAGTACTAGGCGTATGCGCTCTAGCGTGTCTTTCTCTTCATCCAGAATACGGTTGATTCGAGACATCAACGCTTCTTCAATGAACTCGATCAGGCCTTCAAACATGCGGGCTTTGCTTGGGAAGTGGCGGTATAACGCAGCTTCAGAAACACCCACTTGCTTGGCCAACTTTACCGTTGTGATACGAGAAGCACCTTCGGTCGATTCCAACATTTGTGCGAGAGCTTGTAGGATTTCTTCACGACGGTTTGATTTTCGAGTACCAGCCATCTATTTACTTCCTTTCCTAAAGATGAGGATTGAGTGAAGAAGGATTATAAACACCATTCAATTCTGTTTCCTAGTTTTGTGAGCCCTAGGTCAACAGAATCGAGAGGTGTCAGCAGATTATCAGAGCAAATTTGTGCGTTTATACATTAATAAGCTGTTGGATCTGATCGAGGATCTGGAAACCAAGTGTGTCTTTGCTCTCCAGTGGTAGAGATTTATCGCCGCCTTTCCAATAAAGGTGCAGCTCATTGCTACTGCTATTGAAGCCTTGGCCTTCAACTGAGACGTCGTTGGCGCAGATCATATCGAGGTTCTTTCTTTCCAGTTTACCGCGTGCGTACTTCTCAACATCTTGAGTTTCTGCTGCGAAGCCGACAGTAAATGGGCGACCTTCGGTCATTGAAGCGACAGAAGCGACAATATCTGGGTTTTTAACCATTTGAATGGTCATGTCGTCTTTACCGTCGACCTTTTTAAGCTTTTGGTCTGCGATGGTCTCAGGGCGATAATCGGCAACCGCGGCGCAGCTGATGAAAATATCATGTTGAGAAGCGTTTGCTGCAACCGCATCAAACATCTGTTGAGCGCTGTCGACATCGATACGATTAACCTTATTTGGTGTCGCGAGTGATACAGGGCCGCTGACTAGAGTTACTGTTGCGCCTTGTTTCGCTGCCGCTTCAGCCAGAGCATAGCCCATCTTGCCCGAGCTGTGGTTGGTAATGTAACGCACAGGGTCAATGGCTTCACGAGTTGGACCCGCCGTGATTAACACAGAGCGACCAGCAAGAGGTTTAGGTTGGAAGAAGTCTTCACAGCGGTGCACGAGCTGCATAGGCTCTAGCATGCGACCCATTCCCACATCACCACACGCTTGTTCGCCAGCCGCCGGTCCCCAAATCTCACAACCACGACGTTTTAGTGTTGCGATGTTCTCTTGAGTGGCAGGGTGGCTGTACATCTGTTGGTTCATTGCCGGAGATACCGCAACTGGCGCATCGGTTGCTAAAACCAAAGTGGTCAGTAGGTCGTTACCCATGCCAGCTGTCATGCGCGCAATCAGATCAGCGGTTGCTGGCGCTAGTAATACCAAATCAGCCCATTTTGCGAGCTCAATGTGCCCCATGGAAGCCTCAGCAGCAGGATCAAGCAAACTATCAGACACTGGCCTTCCAGAGACGGCTTGCATGGTGAGAGGAGTAATGAACTCCTTGGCTGCATTCGTCATCACGACTTGTACTTGTGCTCCACGTTCAATTAAGCGTCGAGTCAGTTCGGCACATTTATACGCAGCGATACCACCACTAATGCCAAGTAGGATTTTTTTCCCAGCCAGGCCTTGTAGGTCAGCGTTATCCAGTTGATTAACCAATGTTTGCATGATTCTGTTCCTTAATTTCTCTGCGACTTACGATATCAGAACAAAGGATAAGTGCCTAGAAGCAGAACTCGAACAGAGTTGACGCTCATCAAGTTGGTGTTATCAAACTTATCAATTACACGATTTTGTTAGTGTCTCGTTTCCTTTGATCTCTATCGAAGGATCTCTGATTACGATCTCATTAAGGTGATGGGTTGTGTTCATGACCAATGATTGTCTTTATATGCCAATAGATAAAATACCTGCCGAATCGATGCCGAGAGAAAAGTTGTTAAATAGAGGGCCTGATTCTTTGAGTGATGCTGAACTGCTCGCGATATTCCTGCGAACAGGGACACAAGGAATGAACGTCTTGGAACTCGCTGACAAGTTGATCAAAGACTTTGGCTCACTCCGTCATCTTTTTTCAGCAACACAGGAAGAGTTTTGTGCTCATAAAGGGATGGGGCAGGCCAAGTATGTTCAATTGCAGGCTGTATTAGAGATGACGCAGCGTTATCTAGCAGAGACTTTATCTCGTGGAGATGCGCTTACGAGCCCTAGCCATACTAAGCTTTATCTTTCGAGCATGTTGCGTGATCGCCAGCGAGAAGCCTTCTATATATTGTTCCTCGATAACCAAAATAGGGTAATAAAGGACGAGGTGATGTTTGAAGGAACCATCGATGCCGCATCGGTTTACCCGCGGGAAGTGGTTAAACGGGCACTTCATCATAATGCGGCGGCATTAATCTTAGCTCATAACCATCCTTCAGGTGTTGCTGAGCCCAGCCAAGCGGATAGGCGGATTACACGCCGATTAACCGACGCATTAGCGCTGGTGGACATCCGAGTTCTCGACCATTTTGTCGTTGGAGATGGTGAAGTTGTCTCTTTTGCAGAGCGTGGATGGATTTGAATCACATTTTAGGTTGTTAGTTGCGTTAAATCTGCTATTATTCCGGCCACATTTTTAGACCTAAAATCAGCTCTGATTACTCAAGCAAGCTGCGCTGCACAAAAAAAGATCACGAAATCCGTAAAAAGGATCTGTTCGGGTCTTGAGCAATGCGTGTCAAGTTAGTATAATGCGCGACCTTTGATAGCCTTGTATGGATTTTCCATAACGGTTTTTACCTTCTATTTTAATTGATAGAGAGGTTCGGCCACCAAGGTTGATATCGAGCTGAAACGATTGGAGAAGACATTCATGTCCCGAGTATGCCAAGTAACTGGTAAGCGTCCAGTAACGGGTAACAACCGTTCACACGCACGCAATGCTACTAAGCGCCGTTTTCTGCCGAACCTACAAACTCATCGTTTCTGGGTAGAGAGCGAAAAACGTTTTGTTAAACTACGTCTAACTGCTAAAGGCATGCGTATCATTGATAAGAAAGGCATCGATGCTGTTCTTGTTGATATCCGTGCACGTGGCGAAAACGTTTAAGAGGAATTAAGCAATGGCTAAAGGCATTCGTGAGAAAATTCGTCTAGTATCTTCTGCAGGTACTGGTCACTTCTACACAACTGATAAGAACAAGCGTAACATGCCAGGCAAATTTGAGATCAAAAAGTTTGATCCAGTAGTTCGCCAACACGTTATGTACAAAGAAGCTAAAATCAAGTAATTGATGCTTTTTTTGCTCTTCTTCAGTAGAAGAAAGAATTGAAAAACCCAGTTTAATCGCTGGGTTTTTTTATATCTACAATTTGAGGAACTCAATTATTCTTGCTTGATATAGCCTCTGATAGATAGAAATCTGTACAACATAGAAAGTATTGCCACTTTCACGATATACTGAATGTTCAATAGGTTAGATGAGCAGAATCAGATGAGATATCGTGGACGCCGGTGGAACAACATACTCATGTTCAGTGTGATCGCTTTTATTGGCGTGTTAAACCTTCCAACATTGATCAAAGCGTACCTTATCGAGCCTGAACCGCAGGTTGATAGCCCTTATCCTTATCTCCTGAACCCAACAGCAAAGCTTCAAGCGTTACACTTTGCTAAGTGGTCTGTCATTCAACAAGATAATCAATGGGTTTACCAGTTCGAAGATACTGACTTTCCTCAAGCCACCAATGCACAAGAGCTGTCACAACGTTGGAAAGAGCTTGTGGGCACGGAAGTCGACTCACAGACCTACACAGACCTTACGCCTCGGTTAAATACACCACACACCATCGAAGTATGGTATCAAGACCAAGAAGAGCCCCAGCGTATTACCTATTATCAATTGCCTGAGTTCTGGTTGTTAAAAAACTGGAATGATCAGTGGTTGGCGGTGTCTATTGAAGAGAGCTACCTGTTTCCAAGCTTTAACGCTAACCACTCCTCTAAATCGGACGACTAACTATGCCTGAATTACCCGAAGTCGAAGTAAGCCGTATGGGGATCTCGCCTCATTTAGTTGGCGAGACCATTAAAACCCTTACTTTTCGCACGCCTAAGCTGCGTTGGGATATCCCACAAGAGTTAAAAGCATTAGAAGGGCAGGTGATTCGCTCTATCTCGCGCCGTGCAAAGTACCTATTGATTGAAACGGATACTGGCACTGCCATTGTTCACCTTGGTATGTCTGGCTCACTACGCGTATTAGACGCTGACTTTCCAGCAGCCAAGCACGATCACGTGGATCTTAAGCTCACCAATGGCAAAGTATTGCGCTACAACGACCCTCGCCGCTTTGGCGCTTGGTTGTGGTCGGCGCCTGATGAAGTCCACTCTGTGTTGCTTGGTTCTGGTCCTGAGCCGTTAACGGACGACTTTAACGCTGATTACATCGCTGAGAAAGCAGAAAAGCGTAAAGTCGCAGTCAAGCAGTTCATCATGGACAACAAAGTAGTGGTCGGTGTCGGGAATATCTACGCTAACGAAGCCTTGTTCTCTGCAAAAATCCACCCGTTACGATCGGCAAACAAAGTGACCAAAGCCGAATGGATCTTGTTAACCGATGAGATTAAACAAGTACTCGCAACGGCTATCAAGCAAGGTGGTACTACGCTGAAAGATTTTTCTCAGGCTGATGGTAAACCAGGCTACTTCGCACAAGAGCTGCAAGTGTATGGTAAAGCAGGTGAAAAGTGTCCAAGCTGCGAAGCATTGATTCAAGAGCTAAAAATCGGACAGCGCAATACGTTTTATTGCGAAGAGTGCCAAAAGTAAACAAAACTGAATAAAAATCTTGATTGCTGTGCACAAAAGCGGCTCAATGATATACTTTTTGCAGTATTTAACCGCTTCAGACATATTTGCTATGATAAATCGCCAGACAAACTATTATCACCTTCTTAAACTAATTGCCTCACTAGTTGTGATGGCAACATGCTTGCTTTCTATTTCACGTGGCATGTTTTTACACTTGATTGCAGATGATGTATTGCTCAAGCAACATAGTGACGATATTTTCCAAGCGTTCTTTGTTGGAGCAAGATATGATTTAAAAGTGACAGCAATAGGTTTTGCTCCCATCTTTTTAACTGGTTTGATTACCGCGCAATTTCAAAACGTTTTTGGTGTTTGGAGAAAGTGGGCACCATATTACTCATTAGTTATTTTCTTTTTAATAACCGCATTCTCGATCGGCAATTACTACTATTATGTGACGTACGGAAATTACATAGACCTTTTTGCATTCGGGATTTTCGATGATGATACCTCAGCTATTTTGGGAGATGCTTGGAGGAGTTATCCTATTGTCTGGTCTTTCTTAGGCTCTATAGCAATTGCTTGTTTTTTTATGTGGGTTCATAGAAAGCTTGACCATAAGCTAATTAGTGGTTCTTCTTCAAGAAAACCTAAAGTCTGGCAAACGACAGTAGTTGTTATCTCGGTTGTTGCTGTCTACTTTGTGGCAGCTAGAGGTTCGATTGGCTCATTACCTCTCAAACGGTACCATGCAAATGTTTCCCAATATAAAGCCCTTAATATTGTGACGCCCAATGCATTTATGGCTATTGATTGGGCTCGATCAGATTACAAGGGCCAATCAAAAATTGAGCCTGTTGATAAGAGCGAGCTAGAACAACAGATGCTACAAGTGCTTGGCCAAACAACACCACATTACCCGCTGCCTATCAATCACTATTTAGAGAAAAACCAACCACATGTTGTAATGGCATTGATGGAAAGTATGGGCACCAATGTTCTGTTAGAAGATGACCAAGGCAGAAACGATATGCTAGGAGCGCTTCGTCCTCATTTTGAAAATGATTTTGTATTTGAAAGGTTTGTATCTGGTGGTAGTGGCACACTTGAAAGCATCATGATGATGTTGTTTTATAGCCCGATCCCAACAATTGCTCATAACAATTATCAAAAAGTGGCTTTAGAAAGCTCTGCCGTTTTGCCATATAAAGAAGCTGGCTATGAAGTGATTTTTTTGACTGGGGGAAATGGGATGTGGCGAAACCTGTCGAATTACCTTCCGGTGCAGGGGTTCGATAAGGTGCTAGATGAAAATGATATCAAAAAGGCCATTCCAGATGCTGCTAGTCAAGCATCAACATGGGGAGTTCCTGATGAGTATACTTTTCAATATGCAGAAGAGTTGCTAAAGAATGCCACTCAGCCAACCATGCTGTATATCTTAACTGTGACAAATCACCCTCCGTATAAAGCGCCTTCTGGCTACAAGGCTAGCTCAATAACGGTTAGCGATAGGTTAGATGAGCTTATGGGGCCTTTAGCAAAAGATGCTGACGCCATGTTGAAGACTTACCAATATGCTAACGATTCGCTAGGTCGATTTATTAGCAGTATTAAGCACTCTTCATTAGGCCAAAAAACTTTGATAGCAGCAACTGGTGATCACCGCGCTCGTTCGATTGCGACAACACGGAAGGATGAAATTGCTGTATCGGAAGGCGTTCCCTTTTATATGTATGTCCCACCGAAAATTTTAGACCAAGTTGAATATAACTACGATCCCCAAAGAGTAGGTTCGCACAAAGATGTGTTTCCAACACTATACCATTACAGCTTGTCCGGTAGAGAGTATGTGTCTTTGGCTGGTAATAATATGCTGAACAGCTTAGATATAAATGAATTTGGTTACAATCAATCTCGAACTATTACTCCAAATGGTGTGTTTTTTAATGATGACCCCACTCTAGTGTACCCTTGGCGAGATGGAGCCCAGAATGAACTAAGTGGAAAAGAAAATACGGACTCTAATATTATTGGATATAAAGTTCTTTTAGATATGTATTTGAGAAGCTTAGTTGTTAAGTGATTAAGCGAGAAATAAAAATAGAGGGTTCACTTTATGCTACAAGAAAAACATTTGATTGTTGGATACAGCAGTCATATCTTTGTAAATTTGTATATAGACATGTTGATTAATAAGTGTGCCATTCATAAAAAGAATTTATAT
>NZ_JBFRTR010000147.1:0-771 GCF_041474215.1 Vibrio sp. 10N.222.52.C12 | reverse complement strand
GGCTACTGATTAGATCGTCTGGATGATGATTGGTACCAGCATCTAATTTGAATTGATAAGTGCCATTAGGCCAAACATCAAGGTGACCAGGTGCAAAACCTTGACCTAAATACTTCCCGCTAAATACAAACTGAGTGTTATCACCACTATCAGGGTCAATCAGCTGAAGCTGGCCTCTATAGGATTTAAATTCACTATCCAGCGCTTGTGTTTCAGTGAGCTGAATGACATTAGAAACCAGTGTGGCTTTATCATCTGTCCCGGCAATGGTAAGCGTGGCGGTTTGTTGCGTACTTCCACCATGGCCATCTTCTACTTGATAGGTGATAGCGATTTGTTGCGACTGACCATTGGCCAAATGGTTAAATGCGGGATCAGTGGCATCAACAATTAATGTATGACCATCAGTATCTAAGGTGATACCTGCGGGGATTTTCCCTGCCTGAAGTTGACCATCGATGGCATATTCAAGGTGACTGATAGTTAAAGCGTCGCCGTCTTTATCTGTGGCACCTACTAGCAGATTGAGGGTGTGATGATTATCGGCCCCCTCACTGACACTGTCTGTTAAAGGCGTCACATCAGGGTTGTCGTTAACCGCAGCTAAGTTGGTGGTTGCGCCGGTGTGGGTCACACCACCGTGTGCATCCTTAACGTCATAGCTGAAGTGTACATCGCCGTTATAGTCTTTCTCTGGGGTAAACGTAAACGTACCATCGGCATTGTTTAGAATAGAGCCATGGTCGACATGGAGGTTTTCAATGGTTAGCT
>NZ_JBFRTR010000146.1:0-771 GCF_041474215.1 Vibrio sp. 10N.222.52.C12 | reverse complement strand
GGCTACTGATTAGATCGTCCGGATGATGATTGGTACCTGTATTTAATCTGAATTGATAAGTGCCATTAGGCCAAACATCAAGGTAACCAGGTGCAAACCCTTGACCTAAATATTTACCGCTAAAAACAAACTGAGTGTTATCGCCACTATCAGGGTCAATCAGCTGAAGCTGGCCTCTATAGGATTTAAATTCGCTATCCAGCGCTTGTGTTTCAGTGAGCTGAATGACATTAGAAACCAGTGTGGCTTTATCATCTGTCCCGGCAATCGTAAGCGTGGCGGTTTGTTGCGTACTTCCACCATGGCCATCTTCTACTTGATAAGTGATAGCGATTTGTTGCGACTGACCATTGGCCAAATGGTTAAATGCGGGATCAGTGGCATCAACAATTAATGTATGACCATCAGTATCTAAGGTGATACCTGCGGGGATTTTCCCTGCCTGAAGTTGACCATCGATGGCATATTCAAGGTGACTGACGCTTAAAGCGTCGCCGTCTTTGTCTGTGGCACCTACTAGCAGATTGAGGGTGTGATGATTATCGGCCCCCTCACTGACACTGTCGGTTAAAGGCGTCACATCAGGGTTGTCGTTAACCGCAGCCAAGTTGGTGGTTGCACTGGTGTGGGTCACACCACCGTGTGCATCCTTAACGTCATAGCTAAAGTGCACCGCGCCGTTGTAGTCTTTTTCTGGGGTAAACGTAAACGTACCATCGGCATTGTTTAGAATAGAGCCATGGTCAGCATGCAGGTTTTCAATGGTTAGCT
>NZ_JBFRTR010000145.1:0-668 GCF_041474215.1 Vibrio sp. 10N.222.52.C12 | reverse complement strand
TCCTTTGGCAATACCACCAATCAGCTCAGCAGTGGTGGCACGTTACAGGTCATTGACCCGGATCACGACCAAGCCGGTTTTATCGCACAAACCATCACCACCACCGAAGGTGGTCAGTTCAATATCAACGCACAAGGCCATTGGTCATACAACATTGACAATGATAAAGTCCAACATTTAGGCGCAGGGGAAAGCTTCCAGCAAACCTTTACCGTTGAATCTATCGATGGCAGTGCTAAAAAAGATATCACAGTGACCGTTCATGGCACCAATGATGCGCCAGTTGCGTCAGCTGAAGTACGTTTAGCGAATGGCTTGGAAGATAGCAAAATTGTCCTCACCTCAGCACAGCTTCTGGCTAATACTAGCGATGTTGATGACAACGATATTGGCAAACTATCCATTGAAAACCTACAGGCTGACCATGGTGCTATTGCGTTAAATGCCGATGGCACGTTCACTTTTACCCCAGAAAAAGACTACAACGGAGCGGTGCACTTTAGCTATGATGTCAAAGATGCCCACGGTGGTGTGACACACACTGGCGCATCAACGACGCTCTCGGCTGTTGGCGATAAAGCCCAAATCGCTGGCGTTGATACTGGTTCAATAACCGAAAACAGCGCGGGTGTCGACATGTCACCCGACCATGCTCACTCAGGCATCGC
>NZ_JBFRTR010000144.1:0-15933 GCF_041474215.1 Vibrio sp. 10N.222.52.C12 | reverse complement strand
TCTCCCTCCACCATATTCTCCTTAATTGGAAAATCGAAAAGCCAACTCATTGAGTTGGCTTTTTTCGTTTCTGAGCTTTATCTCTTACTAAACGTGTCTTCTAAAACAACCCTCAACTTCCTAAACACTAACCCGCTACTACAAATAACTAATCGAGCTAAATCATTCAAACATCAGTGATCCCATACTTCAGCATGACGCTCACAAACCAGATAAGCAGCGCAGCCTAAACAATGGGTCGATACATGTTCTTCGCATTCGTTCGCAATTATCTGTTTCTGCTGCAAAGTAACCTCAGGCTCCAATACGGGTTCAAAGAACTTTGTCATTACTCATTACATCCAAATAAAACCAGTTAGTTAGTCTCAGGTTAATCCAATCTTTAACTAAGATACATATCATTAGACGCAAAAAAGCCCCTGCTGATTTCTCAGCAGGGGCTTTCTATTATTTGGTGTTATCCCGAATAACTACATCCTATTGATGTTGAGTTAAATCCTGGAATTAACCTTGAATACCAACAATTAACCAAGGTGCATTGTTAGTTGTTAGGTCACGCTCTAGATGCCAGATATCAGTGATATCTTCTTCAACGCCATCCGCTGTGTCACGGTAACGACCGCTAAACTGAAGGCTTAGCTGTGCTTTGCTACCATCGTGGTCTGCGCGAACGATTTCGGCATCAACGTACATTACGTCTGTGTGCTGATCACCGTCTAGCTTATTACGCTCAGCTTTTAGGTCTTCAAATAGGCTTGGAGATACGTATTCTTCAATCGTGTTTAGCTCGTTGTGATTCCATGCACCTTGCAGTGTACGGTAGTGCTCACGAGAACCATTGATGAATGCCGCTTGATCAAAGCCCGGTGGGTAGTTATGTGGAACATCGCTTTGTGCACCAAAACCGAAACCACCAGCAGCGCCTTGTGATTGAGGTTGTGTTTGCTCGAAGTTATGAACATTTGGTTGTTGCTTAGGTTGTTCAAACTTGTTCTGACCCATGCCGCCGAATGCTGGCTGTTGGCCACGTGCATTCTGCTGATTCATTGAGCCCTGCTTCGCGCCCAACATTCCGCGTAGGAATTTAAACGCTAGGAAAGCAATCAGACCCATAATCAGAATGTCCATGAACTGGATACCTTCAAATGCGCCACCAAAGAATGCAGCTAAAAGACCACCAGCAAGTAAACCACCTAGCAGACCGCCCATAAGGCCTTTCTTGCTAGAGTTAGCTGCTGTGTTCTTACCTGTTTGATCTTGACGGATCGAATTCGTGTTTTGTTGTTTTGGTGCTGGAGCCGTTTTAAAGCTTTTGCCAAATGACTTACCACCACCAAACTTTTTCGCTTCTGCGATTGGCGTCACCGCGACTGTTACCAACAGGATCGCGACTAGTGAGAAAAATCGTTTCATTATTATCCTTTATAGGTTTTTTATCTTTCGACACCTTAATCATACTCGTTAACAAAGAACAATGAAATATTCACGGCGTTTACACATGTATCATAATATTGCGGCTATTAATTGATTACTAAACTAGCGAAGGGATTGACGGCACTCAGGGGCAGCATTAAAATATTGAACGATGTTCATTTAATAGAAAGTGCCCATGGCAAGACGAAACGATCATACTCGCGAACAATTAGTGCAATTAACCTTAAAAACGGTAACCGACTTCTTAGAAGAGCACTCTTATCACGAGCTAAGTCTACGTAAAATCGCCAATATGATTGGTTACGTTCCAAGTACCTTAGTAAATGTATTTGGTAACTACAACCTACTGCTTTTGCATGTGGTCGCTCAAACATTAGATGAACTGGCGTCAGAATCCGCTGCAGCTGTTGAAAAATCGAGCAACCCTCAACAAACTCTATTCAACCTAGCCTACTGCTACCACGATTTTGCACAGAGACACCCTCACCGTTGGCAACTTATCTTTGAGCACAACATGAACGGTGAAAACCTTCCTGAATGGCAATCGAACCGCATCGATAGAATGACAGGCATGCTAGAGCAGTTGCTAGTAGCGATTGCTCCTGAACATACGAAAAGCGAAGTCGTTAAAGCCAGCCGTGTATTATGGTCTGGAGTACACGGAATTACTCTACTTAGCGTTGATGATAAATTTTTCGCCTCTGAGCCTATTGATGGTAAAGAGCTGATCAATAACCTAGTCTCAAACTACTTAACCAACTGGTAATCATCCAAGGAAAGACAATGAACAACAGCAGCCAATCTTCGCTGTTAACGCAAAAAAGGTTCCTACCCTACTTTATTACCCAATTTCTAGGAGCCTTTAACGACAACATATTCAAAAATGTCCTGTTACTGTTTGTTGCTTTCGCAAGCGTAGACACGCTGCCTATTTCCAGCAATCTATTCATTAATTTGGCCGCAGGCCTTTTTATTCTGCCCTTCTTCCTATTTTCAGCTTTAGCAGGTGTACTGGCCGACAAATACGAAAAATCGTGGTTTATCCGTAAAGTTAAGCTCCTCGAAGTAGTGATCATGTCACTGGGTGCGATCGGATTCATCTACGAAAGCTACGGGATATTACTTCTGCTCCTGTTCCTTATGGGAACGCAGAGTGCTTTCTTTGGTCCGGTGAAATACGCCCTGCTTCCACAGCAGTTAGAAACAAAAGAACTGGTATCTGGTAACGCTCTCGTCGAGACAGGTACATTCTTAGCGATCCTGATTGGTACTCTAGGCGCAGGCATCATTGCATCTGAAGAAGGCGCGAAGCTCATTGCTGCGGTGTGTATTGTTTCGTTCGCCGTGCTTGGCTATGCATCAAGCTGCTTTATCCCACATGCGCCAAGTAATGCACCAGATCTTAAAGTAAAGTGGCAACCTGTAAAACTGACCTGCGCGACACTTGCGATTGCCAAAAAAGATCGCCCGACCTTTCAAGCTCTGATGTCTATCAGCTGGTTCTGGTTCCTTGGTGCGGCTTACCTAACTCAGTTCCCCAACTTCACTAAACTGCATCTAAACGGCACTGAAAGCTCCGTCGCCTTTTTACTGGCACTATTCTCGGTAGGCATTGCAATCGGCTCTTTAGCTTGCGATAAGTTATCTAATCACCGAATTGAAATCGGCATCGTGCCAATGGGCAGCTTAGGTATCTCGATCTTCGGTCTTCTGATGGCGATATCCATCCCGGAGTCTTTGCCTGACTTTAGTTCTTTCCATCAATTCGTAACCTACTCAGAGCTGTGGCCACTGTTTGCTTACCTTCTGCTTCTGGGTATCTCTGGCGGTGTCTTTATTGTTCCTCTGTATTCACTGATGCAGTTACGTGCCAAGCCCGACGAGCGTGCCCAAGTGATTGCCGGGCTCAATATCTACAACTCACTGTTCATGGTGGGAAGTGCGGTATTAGGTATTGTTTGCCTTAGTGTTCTAGATCTTTCAATTCCGCAGCTGTTTATCTTGCTCGCAGTGGGCAACACTTTGGTGATGCTGTACCTGTTTTATCAGGTGCCTATCTACGCTTTCCGCTTCTTTACGTGGGTGGTCACTCACACCATGTACAGAGTTAAACATAAGAACTTACATCACCTGCCAGAAAAGGGCGGTGCGTTGATTGTCTGCAACCATGTGAGTTATATGGATGCACTGCTGCTGAGTGCGGTTTGCCCTCGCTTGATCCGTTTTGTGATGGAAGAGGATTACACCAAGTTGCCGCCAATTCGACGCTTCTTGAAAAGAGCTGGGGTGATTCCAATCTCCGCGACCAACCGCAACTCGATTCGAAACGCTTTCAAAGAAGTAGAGCGTGCCCTGCATGAAGGTCACATCGTGTGTATTTTCCCAGAAGGAAAGCTCACCTCTGATGGCGAAATGGCTGAGTTCATGCGTGGTATGGAGCTGATCATCAAACGTTCCCCTGTCCCAGTGATTCCTATGGCTCTTAAAGGATTATGGGGTAGCTACTTTAGTCGTTACAAAGGCCGTGCCTGCAAAGGGTTACCCACTCGCTTCTGGACTAAGCTAGAGATAGAAGCTGGCGAGCCGATTTCACCTAAACAAGCCTCTTGTGAAACGCTTCGACAGTCAGTCTCTGACCTTCGCGGATCATTACGCTAGTTAACCAGCCCTTTATTCATATCAGTTGAACAAGCGTTAAGTTTTCCTTAACGTTTGTTCAATTCATTTAGACTTACTTATCATTTTATTGAACGTATAGTGGTCTCATCACAATAACGCCACAACAAAACAAGACTCTAAATACAATGAACCTAAAAAAGTCCGTTCCATTTTATCTTGCTGCACTGTTTTGCTTAACGCCTTGGGTTAGCTCACCGACAGCCCTGGTTATCGGTTTCCTGCTTGCTAGTTTAGGATTAGTCCCTGAACACTTGGAAGTCGGCAAACTTACCAAAAAGCTACTGGCCTACTCTATTGTTGGCTTGGGTTTTGGTATTCAGTTTGAAAAAGCATTAGCAGTAACAGGCGATGGTATTGGGCTCATTGTAACGACGATTATCGGTACATTAGTCATTGGTTGGTTCTTGGCGAAACAAATGGGGCTAGACCGCACTACGGGCTATCTTATATCTTCTGGTACCGCGATTTGTGGTGGTAGCGCGATAGCAGCAGTGGCACCCGCGATCAAAGCAGACGATGAACAGATTGGCTTGGCATTAGCCACCGTATTCGTGTTGAACTCGGTTGCTCTATTCTTATTCCCGATGATTGGTCACGCGCTTGAACTCAGCCAACAAACATTTGGTACTTGGGCAGCTATTGCGATTCACGATACGTCTTCTGTAGTAGGTGCAGCTTCAGCGTATGGCGAAGAAGCACTGACGACAGCGACAACATTGAAGCTCGCTCGCGCACTTTGGATCATCCCAATCGCTTTAATTAGTGCGATGATCTTCAAGAACGATCAAAAGAAGATTACGGTTCCCTACTTCATTTTCTTCTATTGCGCCGCTATCGCGGTGAGTGACTTACTGCCACAATTTGAGATGGTCTATCAAGGAATCTTTGATGTGTCTAAGCGAGCACTGGTCGTGTGTTTGTTCTTAATTGGCTGTGGTATTTCAGTTGAGAAGTTAAAAGCGGCAGGGCCGAAACCACTGATGTTTGGTATTACAATGTGGGTCATGATCTCAACGGGTTCATTGGCGTGGTTAACTCTCGCTTAGCCCGCATAGAAACGCTTTAGATGTTTGTTCGGTGAACTAGACACTCAAGTTAGCGAGCAACAAAACAAAAAGGCAAAGCTCCAATGGGCTTTGCCTTTATCGTTTGTGGTAGGGGTATTCTTTGTTGTAACAATCACGAATCAAACAGGGGCTTATCACTCTTCTTGCTCTCTCTTTTCATTAAAACAAGTACCACAACCAACACAAATGCGGTGAGCTCAGCCAACGAACGAGTCAACCCCGATGAGATGATCGCTTGGCCTATCTGCAGTAAAACCGCAATGATGAGGGCAATTTTCATAATAAGACCTTATTCTATAATCCGTTATTTATATGGCTTATTATGATGGATGGTTATAAAGATAATAAATTCTGTTTTGAACTATCTAATTGCTAAATTAACTAACCTAACGCAACTGCCCTTCTAACCACTTAATAAAGGTTCTTACCTTAGGTCGTTTTTCCGTGCCTAACGGGCAGATTAAGTCATACCCTTGGTCTGTATCCATGCTCGGATAAGGTGTTATGAGCTCGCCAGTCTGAACATACTGCTTAACAAAATGATAGCGTCCCATCGCGACACCGATATTGCTGAGGGCACTTCTTACGCCCATATCCCGGTGGCTCACACAGTAAAATTGCTCAAACAAGTTCACATCTAAGCCGTGGTGTTTAATCCAACGCTGCCATACATCTGACCCTAGTGCATGAATGAAATTAATCCGGTGCAGCGATTCTAAGCCATCATCAAAGATGTCGTGTTCAGCCGCGTAACTCGGTGTACATACCGGAATATACTTTTCACCAAACAGGCGCTGTCGATGCATGTCTTTGAGATTTTCAGCACCATAGTAAATAGCGACATCGAGATGATTTTGATGAAAATCCTGCTCTTCTTGCGAGAAAATATTGAGATTAAACTTTGGGTATCGCTGTTTAAAATCAGCCAACCTCGGCAGTAACCAACTGTTGGCAAATGCAGGACTGGTACCGATATTGATCTGTCCATACAAGTCTGTGTTGGTAATGTCTTCGATCTCACCAAAAATAGAGCTTAACGACTTGGATAACGTTCGTTGAAAGCGCTGGCCTTCTTCCGTTAGTTCCAGTTTACGAGTCCCTCGCACAAACAAGTTAAATCCGAGTTCACCTTCTAACACTTTGATTCGATGGCTAACGGCTCCCTGAGTCAAATGCAACTTTCTAGCCGCTAGCGTAAAGCTCATTTTCTCTGCAGCAACATTAAAAGTATGAAGATTTCTAAGTAAAGATTGATGGTTAGCCATACGAACTCATGCATTAAAAATTTTAATTCATACTACTACCCGTTTCGTTTGTTTGCATTAAGAAATAAGTTTTTAATAACCGCAGTTACTTAAAATCCTGCCTCGATCAATATTTGACTCCATACGTTGACGAGCAGAAACATTAAAAAAATTAATTACAAACTTAGGGGCACATATGAATATACTCGGGTATATGCAAAAAGTAGGTAAGGCATTGATGGTTCCCGTAGCCACACTGCCAGCTGCAGCAATCCTTATGGGGATCGGCTATTGGTTGGATCCTGTTGGTTGGGGTTCTGAAAGTATCTTAGCCGCATTCTTGATCAAATCTGGTGGCGCGATCATCGACAACATGGCGGTTCTATTCGCGGTGGGTGTCGCATTTGGTTTGAGCCGTGATAAGAATGGTTCTGCGGCACTGTCTGGCTTTGTGATGTTCCTCGTCGTCACCACGCTACTTGCTCCGGGCTCTGTTGCTCAGTTAATGGATGTTGAACTCAGTGAAGTGCCTGCGGCATTTGGCAAAATCAGCAACCAATTCGTAGGTATCATTGTGGGTATCATCTCTGCTGAGATCTACAACCGCTACTCAACGGTTGAACTTCCTCAAGCTCTAGCGTTCTTCAGCGGTAAGCGTTTGGTTCCTATCCTGACCTCAATCGCAGGTATGGCTCTCTCTTTTGCTCTACTTTACATCTGGCCAGCTGTTTACGACGCTCTGATCGTTCTGGGTATTAAACTAGAAAGCATGGGTGCGGTGGGTGCTGGTCTGTTTGGTTTCTTCAACCGTTTGTTCCTATCAGTAGGTATGCACCACGCTCTTTACCCTGTGTTCTGGTTCGACGTTGTTGGTATTAACGACATTCCAAACTTCTTAGGCGGCGCGCAATCTATCGCTAACGGTACGGGTATTCCAGGTAAAACTGGCATGTACCAAGCGGGCTTCTTCCCTATCATGATGTTTGGCCTACCAGCAGCAGCATTGGCGATGTATCACTGTTCTGATGCGAAAAACAAAAACCAAGTATTCGCAATCATGCTTGCGGCAGCTATGGCTTCATTCTTCACGGGTATCACAGAGCCACTAGAATTCAGCTTCATGTTCCTAGCACCCGTGTTGTTCCTACTGCACGCAGTATTAACAGGCCTATCGCTTTACATTGCAGCAAGCATGGAATGGATGGCAGGCTTCGGCTTCTCTGCTGGTTTCGTTGACCTAGTACTATCAAGCCAAAACCCACTCGCGGTTAACTGGTACATGCTACTGGTTCAAGGTGTGGTGTTCTTCGCGCTTTACTACGGTATTTTCCGCTTCGCTATCATCAAGTTCAACCTACGTACTCCAGGTCGTGGTGAAGAGATGGAAGCAGAAAAAGAAACTGAAACGCCAGAAGCATTGGCTAACCTAACCAACAGCTACATTGAAGCGGTTGGCGGTGCAGACAACATTCTAGAAGTCGATAACTGTATTACTCGTCTACGCTTAACTGTGAAAGACTCAGGTGCAGCAGACAGCGAGAAACTGAAGAAACTCGGTGCGGCAGGTGTGGTACCGGTTGGGAAAGGTGGTCTACAAGTTATCATTGGTCTAGGTAAGGTAGATAAAGTCGCTGAACAAATGAAGAAGGCACTCGCTTAAGCTAAACAACCAGCTGGAAAGATAAAACCCTTAATGACCAGATAAAACAGTAAGAATTTGTGACGGCTTCACCACCGTCACACCCCCCTGAAGCGCAATTACGACTAGTCACCGTGTATTGCGCTTCATTTTATTGCTCTTCGCTCTATTTAGAACGGGTCTGCTGTAACCACTGCGCCAATCCAGCGCGCGAAACCTTAATACCATGTTGTTCCTGCTGAGGCATTCGATAATACTCAATAGGAAATTTGAACCGTTCAAGACGACCAGTTAACTGCTCGATAAACCACTCTTTGGTTGGCAACTCAGCACAATCGACAATCGCTGCAGGTCGAAATCCGAACTCATCATCTTCAATGGGAACAATAAAAGCCTGATTAACCTCAGACAATTGATTGAGTACTCGCTCAATTTCTTCGCAATGAATGTTCTCACCACCAGAAATAAACTGGTTGTCGGCACGGCCAATAATCGACACTTGTTCGCCAAGCCACTCACCAAGATCTTTGCTATCAAACCAACCGCTCTTATCAACTAATGGCGTTAAGTTACCTTGATAGTAATACCCGGACGCGAGCGTCTCGCCACCAATAAAGATACGTTGTTCTTCAATTTTTAGCTGGCGATGGTTAAGGACAAAACCGGCGGTGCTGCCGGCATCAACGGGCTTCGCGGTCACGGTTGAAGCCGCTTCAGTCATGCCGTATCCAAGCCATGTTTCGATGCCCATTTGTTGAGCTTCGAGCCCAAGTGCTTCTGGTATATGACTACCACCCAAAAGTACATGCGTTAAAGTAAGTGCTTGCTTACTCTTTAACAATCGATGTAGTTGAGTAGCGACCAATGAAGCATGACTGCATTCTTCTATATCGGTTTCAAGCTGACCTGTGCCTATTTTGATGCAACCACCAGCCGCCAACCAACGATGAACTATCGCCAGCCCCGACACATGGTACATAGGTAAACTCAGTAACCACGTGTCACCTTGTTGATAACGAAACACCTCAAGCAGCCCTGACGCAGAGCATAGGTGCTGCTCAAGTGTATGAGCGACCGCTTTTGGGTTTCCGGTAGAACCTGAAGTGAATACGATGCTCGCTAGATTTTGCGGATTGAAATTGGATTCTTGAGGTGTCGTTATCTGCTCATCATCACCATCAAACTTCAGTTCACTTAGGCAAGGCAAGGTCACCAACTGAGTATTCAAATCGGCAGTCTCTGATTGCTCTATTCCGCTATTGCCCAAGAGCCAAATGTAGCTCTGTTGATCTGCTTGATATAAGGAATCGAGCTTTTGCTTCAGGCGTAAACTAGGCTGAGGCATCGTAAACGCACAAACCACACCCAAATTGAGTGCGGCAAGATAAACAGGGATCACTTCAGCTTGATTCTTACCAACAATCGTCAGTACATCACCTTCAGATAGGCCTTGATGAGATAGCTGTTGTTGGTACTCACTAACCAACACAAACACTTGCTGCCAAGTATAAGTGCGGTGAGTGGTCACTAACGCTGGTTGAAGTGGGTTTTGCTGCGCCCACTTTACCCAGAGCGGGGGATGATTAGATTGTGGGCGCATCATATGATAACCAAAAATAGATTAAGAACTTGTTAAGCTAACTAAATAGCCATTCAAATAGCTCGGTCTAAGAAGACCAAATCAATTGTTGCTTTTCAAGCGTAGAGACAGGCAACTGACAGCCCGGCCAAGAAACCTCTAGCTGCTGCTTGAACAAGCCAATCGTATCCAACCCCGGCACTTCATTTGGCAAATATTGCTGCGCCAGACGAGCAATCTGAGTCAGACCTAGGCTCGACTCAATGCTTGAGCTCAATACAGGTTTCATTCCAAGCTTCTGTGCTCGCTCAATGATTGCCACGCAACGCTCGACAGAACCAATAAGAGTTGGCTTGATCACGACTGCTTTAACACCAGTAAGGTCGCTAAGATCAAATTCCGGGCTGCGCACCGCTTCTTGCAGTGTCTCGTCCCACGCAATCGCCACACCATGGTCAATGGCAAAGGCCAAACTGTCTTCTGGCTTTTGGCAAGGCTCTTCGATAAAGCTTATACGCTGGCGCATTGACGGCGAAATGTATTTAATGAATTGCTTCGCTTTCTCTGGCTTCCACGCACGGTTGGCATCAAGTCTTAGAGTCAAATCAGGGATCGACTCAAGGAATAAGCTAACCAACATGCCATCGCGAATCGCTTCGTAGAGGCCGACTTTCACTTTCGCGACCTTCTCGCCTACCATCTCATTCAATACAGGAATCAGTTCATCTGGATCGCCTGTACACAAAGGCGCCGCTTGGTAGTTACCTTGAGCGTTAAGATCGCCTCGCAATTCCATCATCGCCATTGAAAAGCCAAACGCGACAGAAGGATACAGCTCGTCGAAAGGCGTTTGAGGCTTATTGTGGCTCCAAAGCTCTAATTCGTGTTGAAGCTGAATGCCAGCTTGTTCGGCATCTTCTTGGCTAAAACCGGGCAAAGGCGCAACTTCGCCAAAACCAGTTTTACCATCACACTCAAGTTGGATGATATAGCCAACACGTTCGTTCAACTTATTGTCACGAAGAACCACACCACTATCCATAGGTAATTGATAACGGTAAAGTTTAGCGTGACGCTGAGAATTCACTGAGTTCATAAAGTTTCCTAAAAAACGGGGAACATCAAAACAAAACGAGCCGCTATTAGCGACTCATTTTGAAGAGGAGAAAGACTATGGATTACGCGGGAACTTGTCGAAGTCCGGTCGACGTTTCTCGTTGAATGCGTTGCGGCCTTCTTGGCCTTCCTCTGTCATGTAGAACATCATGGTTGCGTTACCAGCCAACTCTTGTAAGCCTGCTTGACCATCACAGTCAGCGTTCAGTGCCGCTTTCAAGCAACGCAGTGCCATTGGGCTGTGTTGAAGCACTTCACGACACCAACGAACTGTCTCTTTTTCTAGGTCAGCAACAGGAACAACGGTGTTTACAAGGCCCATGTCCAGTGCTTCTTGTGCATCGTAGAAGCGGCACAAGAACCAGATTTCACGTGCTTTCTTTTGACCAACGATACGAGCCATGTAAGAAGCACCCCAACCGCCATCGAAAGAACCCACTTTAGGACCCGTCTGACCGAACTGCGCGTTTTCAGCTGCAATAGTAAGGTCTGCCATCATGTGAAGTACATGACCGCCACCGACTGCCCAACCCGATACCGCTGCGATAACTGGTTTTGGACAAGTACGAATTTGACGTTGGAAATCAAGTACATTCAAGTGGTGCGTACCTGAGTCATCTTGGTAACCGCCGTAGTCACCACGGATACTTTGGTCACCACCAGAACAGAACGCCTTCTCACCAAGACCAGTCAAAATGATTACGCCAACTTTCTCGTCATAACGAGCATCAGCCAGTGCATTGATCATCTCTTTTACGGTTTGTGGACGGAACGCATTGTGCACTTGAGGGCGAGCAATCGTGATTTTCGCAATACCGTCATCAGACTTGTGGTATTGAATATCTTCATATTGACTGCTTTCATCGCGCCAGTTAACGGCTGCGTAAAGTTCTTCTTCTGTGATGCCTACTGTTTTAGCCATGATGATTCCCATTGTTCTATTAGAGAGCGCGACTAGCGTAGAGTCGCGACGGTGTTGCTCTGCTTTCTATAGCGCTTGATACGAGAGGTTCGCTCAGTCAGTTCATCAACGACTTGCGATACATTGGATGATCAGATTTGAAAACATCTCTGGTTGCTCAAAATGAACATTATGACCCGCGTAATCCACCTGACTATATTCAAAGCCACTATTCTCAGCTAGCTCCATGAATTTACGATCTTTTTCTCCACATACATAATGCAATAAATGCTCATGAGATTTCAATGTGGCACGTAAATCCGGTTGCTTAGCTAACGAAGTAGATAACAACATATTTGCTACGGATACTCCAAGGTTACCACTACGCTTTATGACCAAAGTTTGTCTTTGCTCATGATTTAGTGAAGAAAAGACGCTTTGTTGATACCAATCGTCTAAAACATCTTCAATCGACTGCTGTGCAAAGCGAACAGCCCATTGCGTATCATGTACTAACCTTTGTGCTCTTTCTTCATCACATTCCAAGCCAAAGTTGCCACCTTCAATGATGACTTTCTCTAGGTTGAGTGCCTCAAAGCAAGGGCTTGTCACCCCATACATGGCGAGCCTTCCGCCCATAGAATACCCAATCACCACGATAGGATAATCGGCAGGAAGATCGTTGAGAGCCAGTTGGGATGTGATGCACTGGACAATTTTCTTACAGCAATGATCAAACCCTACCGGATCGATAAAGCGACTTTGTCCGTGTCCGGGTAAATCTATGCAAAGGAGAGGAAAATCCTCGAGGAATGGATGACATGCACTCCAATCATCCCCGCTTCCGAGTAAACCATGTAAGAAAACAAGCAAAGGTTTGTCAGAAGAATCTTGTACAGCTGGGTAATAATCGGAGTAAAGCATGTAAAGTCCTTAGGCTAATGCCTCGGTGAGCATTGAACTGAATTGTTTCAGCAAAGTAGACGCTTGTTCGGGAGGCGTCTTAACTTCCACGAGCAAGGTACCCTGACCCTGTTCGAAATGTTGTTCGATAATGGTTTGATAGCAATTCAAGGTTTCTGGCGCAGCGTATCCCAACTGGAATTGCGCAGCAGCGTGTTCAAAACTGAAACCATGAGGCATTTGATAAAGTGACTGTTTCTGCTGCTCTGGCACCGGCAATAAATCAAAGATCGCACCACCATCATTGTTGGTCACAACAATAACCATCGACGTTAAATTATGAGTCAGCAGAGCCAGTGAGTTGAGATCGTAAAGCAAAGAAGTATCGCCAATCAACATCAATAAGGGGTTCTGGTTGGCTTTTATCACTCCCGCAGCCGTCGCCACCAAGCCATCAATGCCCGATGCACCGCGGTTGCTGTAGACTTGAGTCGCAGAGATTGATGACAGCATATCCACCAGCCTTACCATCAAGCTATTTCCCACAAAAAGCTCTCTGCCCTTAAGTCTAGACGACAAGTCAACGGCAACGCTCAACTCTGTCAGTTGGTCGTTATTAGAGATTTGCGCCAACGCTAACTGCTGAACCGTATTCGCGACTTCCGCCAAAGATGCCGCCCAGCCAGCATGTTCTCCCAACAGCGTTGGTAGATGTTGCTCTGATAACCAATGTTCGATATCAGCGACAATATGAGTTTGAGGCAGATGATCTTGATTAATACGATGTGCATCTGGTGAAACAACGATGTACTGCGATGAACAAAATGTGGCAGCTTGTTCTTTTACCCATTGGTTAAGACGCTTAGATACGATGCGCTCACCAAACTGGATAATAAAATCACACTGACTAAGCTGTGCTTTGGCTGCGTCACTTTGCATCCATAAATCATAGTGTTTCCAGTCACTACTGACACCCGATTGAGGGTCACAGAATACTGGCCAGCCCAAAGCTGTCGCAAACTGCTTGGCTTTAATTGCGGCTTCATTCTCGATAGAACCAATAATCACTGCGCCTTTACGAGCGACATAATCACTTGCTGAGACAGGCTGAGCGATTAAATGACTGGGCAAATAAGTGTTCGAGTAAAGGCAGGTTGAAGCTCTCCAAGCTGCCACGCTCTTTGTATAATCAGCATACATCTCAGCACTACTCTTAGAATAGAGCGGCTCTGGGAACGGACAATTGATATGAATCGCACCGCCAACATTGCGTTGTTTCGCAAGCGCGCTATCAACCGATGTTAGAAGCCAATTCAATGAAATCTGTGTGGTTGGGCTTGGCAGGTTTAAAGCACTTTCTACATGGGAAGAAAAGATACCATGCTGCTGAATCGCTTGATTGGCACCACAGTCGACCAAGTCGATGGGCCTATCAGAGGTTAGCAAGATCAGCTTCTCTCGGGTCAGCCCAGATTCAGCCGTCGCAGGAAGCAAATTCGCCACAGCGGTTCCTGATGTCACAATCACCGCAACCGGTTTGTTGCTAGCCTTTGCTAAGCCTAAAGCTAAAAACCCAAGACCACGCTCATCAAAGTGCGTGTGTAAGGTTAACTTGGAGTTGGCTTCAGCTTCGAGAGTTAGCGGCGTTGAGCGAGAGCCCGGAGCAACACAAACATGTTCAACGCCATTGCGTGCAAGCTCTTCAAGTAACGTGTGACACCAAACTCTATTTAATACGGCTTGGTCGTGATTCATGACGCGACACCCAATGGAGGGTGATCTGAAATTAAGCTAAGCAGAGTAGACATCTTCTTGTTCAGCTCTTGCCATTCATGTTCGGCAACCGATCCCGGCACGATCCCCGCGCCAGCAAACAGTTGTACTTGATCGTTTACAATCAAGGCGCTTCGAATCGCCACGCAGAATTCCGCTCGCTGATGACTGATATAGCCTACAGAGCCTGCATACCAACCTCGTGCAAACGGTTCGTGTTCAAGAATGAAATCCATCGCCTCTTTACGAGGTAAACCCGCCACCGCAGCAGTTGGCTGTAAGGCAGCAAGCAACTGCACACCATTAACGCCATTGTTGAGCTGAGCATGGATATTGCGCTTCAAATGCTGCACCTTACGCAAGCGCACTAGACGCGCATCCTTTTCAACATGGACCGTTTGAGAATGAGGAGTGAGACGCTCAATGATGTCGTCGACCACATACTGGTTCTCATTGAGGTTTTTGCTGTCTTGAGAAAGCCAGTTGGCCAGTTCCATATCCTCAGTAGCGTTCTCTCCGCGACCAATGGTTCCAGCAAGCGCCTCGGTATCAAGCTCCATACCATGTCGGCTATATAAGCGCTCTGGTGTCGAGCCAATGAAACTGTGTTTAGAATCCAGCACCAACATAAAGTGGAAACTGTGGTGATTTTGCAGATAGCTGGCTTTAAGTAATTGAGCTGCGCAGATAGGCGCATCGAGTTGCAGTGTGGTTTTACGTGCTAAAACGACTTTTTTGTACTCTTCATCGCTAATGCCTTGCAGCACTTTATCGACAAGGTTGCCCCACTGCTCTCTTTCTGGAACGTGATTGATCTGTTCAATATGGGCAGACAAAGGCGCCAATATCGCGGCTTCTACAGAAAGCTTATTCAAAGCATTAATAGAAGAAACGCGATCAGGGGACAAATTAACCGCCAGCGACCAAGTATTGTCAAAGCGGATCAATTCAACCTGAGGAAGGAAGAAAAACGACTCCATGCAGCGACGGTTCTTTGCGGTGTGCCCATCAAACGAGCGTCCACCCCAGATTCGTTGGTCTTCACCAAGAATAGCGTACGCGGGTGCAGGATCTGAAAACGTATGTAACTGTCCGAGCGCAACAACCTCTTCACGAGTGTCGCGTGACTGCCAGTAGAACTTAGGAAAGAGCGGTTGAGCATGAAGCCATTCTATAAATGCAAACGATGGTTTTTGCGTTAGAACTTCAACACAACGAACTTCGCTTGCTTGGGCATTTTGTACTCGCTCAATCAAAGCGGAGATAGTTTGCTGGAAATGTGACAAATCGACCTCGTTCACATCTAAATTATTATTATATTAGTTTGATACTTTATGGGCAGTACCCACTTAGATCAAGAATGTACTATATCTTTTCAACATTCCTGTGATTTTAAGCGATCCCGCCCCTTTATTCATCTTAGCCAATAACCAAGAAAGCGATTAATTAAAATTTAGAAAAGAGTGACAACAAAAAGGCTAAACGTGATACTGAAATGCGACATTCATCAGATTTTTATTCTATCAAACGCCATTTTGCGGTACTTTAATAAAGTATTTAAATTAATTTCAGGAAATCGGCAATGCAAAATATCGGGA
>NZ_JBFRTR010000143.1:0-38237 GCF_041474215.1 Vibrio sp. 10N.222.52.C12 | reverse complement strand
TATCATTAGTGGTGTTGCATATTGCAAAGCAAATATAGATCAAAAAATATATATTGCAAATATAAATGATATTTGTTCTTATTCGCAATATTGTTATTTTATAAACTAAAACGGAATTAGAAAATGAACATTAGATTGGCCTTGTCCCCTCTCGCTTTGGCTATTGGAGGTGCATTAACCGCAGTGGCTACCGTGTCGAATGTAATGGCTGCAGAAGTAACGGTAGATGAAACCCTACAAGTTATTGGTCATCAGTACGAAGGTTACGCGGAGCACATGCCTCAGTCAGGAACCAAAACGGATGTCGAATGGTTGGATGTACCGCAGGCAGTATCGGTGGTCACAAAGACGGAAATGGAAGACCGCGGTGCTGTACGTTTGGTGGATGCACTTGATGGTGTCGCAGGGGTTAACAATACCTTGGGTGAGGGAAGCCGAGACCAATTTGTGATTCGTGGTTTTGATGCACTCAACGACATGTACCGTGATGGTATGCGTGATGACGGGACTCTGCAATCGTACCGAAGCCTTGCGAATATCGAGCGTGTCGAAGTGGTAAAGGGCCCTGCAGGCGCACTTTACGGCCGAGGTTCAGCCGGCGGTATCATCAACTTGGTCACCAAGCGTGCTAACGGTGATAATTTCACACACGTCAACGGCAGTGTTGGCAGCAATAATCTTTTTGTTGGTCAGGTTGACAGCTCGATGGCGCTTAGTGACAAGGTTAGTGGTCGTATCAACGTGGAAAGTCGACAGTCTGATTCCTATGTAGATCACGTCGACTCTAATGATTTCTTTATCGCACCGACCATTCGTGTATTGCCTGCTGAGGGGCATACCATTGATCTCGATGTAGAATATGCGCACCAAGAGTTGGTGCCATATCGTGGTGTTCCATCTAAAAACGGTAAGCCTGTCGATGTCTCGGAAAGCACATTTTACGGTGGTACGAATGACTATCAAGAGTCGGACAGCATTCGTGTTGGCGTTAATTATGAATGGCTTTTGAACAGTGAATGGGCATGGACAAACCGCGCAGCATACAACCATATCGAGCTTGAGCAAAAGGGTACACGCCAAGGGACGGTAACTGGGAATGAAGTATCTCAGACTGTAAATAACTTCGGTTACGATCCTCGTACCACGACGACTCTTCAATCTGAGCTAGTTTGGGAAACCGATTCGAACCAAATGATGATCGGTGCGGATTATAATCAGATCAATATCGACTTAACGCTCGCAAGTGATAAAACCTTACCTCCAAAAGATATCTACAACCCTGTAGCAGGCCCAACACCTGATCCGGGTTTCAAACCTTTCCGTGATAACACGACAACGACGACAGGTGTATACATTCAAGACGTTTACACCTTTGGTGATCTTTCAGTGATCGGCAATGTGCGTTACGACTCGATGGAGCTGGAACAGCAAAAAGCGGGCTCAGCAAAAGAGAATCTAGACGATGACAAAGTGAGCTACCGCGGTGGTTTGGTCTACCGAATCAACAACGATATGTCAGTGTACGCAAGCTTAGCTCGTTCATGGCAATTGCCTTACTCAGGTATCTACATCAACCCTAAATTAGCAGAATTCTTCCACACCGATCTAAAAGAAATTGGCGCAAAAGCTTACCTATTAGATAACGCTTTGATGCTGAATGCCGCGGTCTTCCAAATCGATCAAGAACAACCTGAAACCAATATAGACGGAGACGTTGTTAACAAGATCGAAGCTCGTCACCAAGGTATTGAATTAGAAGCTCGCGGTCAGTTTACCGAGCAGTGGGACATTTCTGTAGGCTACAGCTATTTAGACGCGGAGAACAAAGAGACAGGCAAAAAGCCAAACGATGTGTCTGATCATTTGTTCTCTCTTTGGAGCACTTATCAGTTAGATGACAACTGGCGTTTAGGTGGTGGCGTGAAATACGTAGGCGACCGTTACGCGGGTAATGATGAAGCGGTAGCTCTGGGTGACTACACCACGGTTGACTTGATGGCAGCGTACACCACGGGTCGTCACAAAGTTCAAGCGAATGCTTACAACGTGCTTAATGAGAAATACATTCTGGGCGCAACCAACGGCACGTCTGGTACTAACCAGATTGGTTACGGAGCACCAGCCGAATTTATGCTCAGCTACGGCTATCAGTTTTAAAAGCTAATTCAGTTCTAAGAGTTCGTTCATTTCTAAGAGCTAGTTCGACTCTAAAAACGATTGATTTGTTCACTACGAGTGAGTGAACAGTTGGCTTCATTTTGAGGCCGTTTAGCCCATAGGATCAAAGCGCTGAATCGTAAACATGGCCTTTGATCCTAACTTGCCTATTTAGGAGATTTTCATGCCTTACCAGAATTTGGATGGTAAACCCTGTACTCAATCACATCAAAAGTTGCGTCTAAGTGCCCTTGCAATGGCCATCGCTTCAGTGACTTCCATGGGCGCATTTGCCGCGTCAGATCCACAAACGACGACCATGGAAACGGTTGTCGTGACGGGCAGCTTGATCGGTAATTCAGAACTTGAGGATGTGAAAGAGTATCCGGGAGCTCGTACTGTTCTGACTAATGAACAAATTAAAAAGACTGGCGCACTCTCGATTGACTCTGCCTTCCAAAGTGTACCGGGCATTAAGGTTCAAGACGAAACGGGCACCGGTGTTTTGCCTAACATCTCAGTGCGTGGTTTGAAAGCGAGTCGCAGTGGGCACGCTCAATTCCTCATGGATGGTGTTCCTCTGACACTGGCGCCGTATGGTCACACAGGACAATCAATTTTCCCTGCAACGCTGTCGATGCTTGATCGTATTGATATTGTGCGAGGCGGTGCGGCGGTTCAGTACGGACCAAACAACGTCGGTGGTGTGATCAACTTGGTGACCAAGCCTATTCCACATGAGTGGCAAACGGAAATCAGTAATCGCTTTACTGTATTCGAGGGTGGCGATACGCCGCTCAACGACTTTTACCTGCGAACGGGTGGTTGGTTAACCGATACGCTGGCACTTCAAGTCGAGGGGAACTTCTTAAAAGGTGAGAGCTTCCGTGAACACTCCGACACGGATGTAAAAAACTTCCAAGCGAAATTGCAATGGTTACTGAGCGATACTCAAGAGTTACAAGCTTTCGTTCAACGTTATGATGCCGACACCCAAATGCCGGGCGCTTTATCGCCAGATGATTACGAAAAAAATCGTACTCAGTCGAAGCGCCCATACGATGAATATCAAGGCACTTCAACGCGTTGGAGCCTGAAGTATTTACATGACTTGAATATTGCAGATAGCGCCGAATTAGAAATACTGACGTTTGGCCACCGTTCTGAGCGTTTCTTCCAATGGGGCTTTAACAGCGCTGGCGGTCACTGGGCGGACCCGGCATTACCATCAACCGATATTCGTACGTCACCACGTGAATTTGCTGTTTATGGTGTTGAACCTAAACTCGCGATGTACTTTGACGGAAATACCGTAACGCAAAATGTGATTGTTGGGGCACGCTACGTCAACGAAGATATCGATTACAAGCTGACTCAAACGCCAATTGCTGGTGGTGCTACAACAACCCCACGTGATTGGCACTTAGATACTGACGCTTTTGCTGGTTACATCAGCAATGAAATCGGCCTGTTCAATGACGTACTGAAAGTCACGCCGGGTATTCGTTACGAATCGATTGATATGACGTTTGATGATCTGGGTACAGCACAAAGCACAGACAACAAAGTGACGGAGTGGTTGCCGGGCTTAACTTTGGCATACCACCTGACAGAGCAATGGGTTGGTTACACTAATGCACAGAAATCTTTGCGTGCACCACAAATTGCTTACATTCGAGGCAAGGGTGAAGAGGGCAGTGAGCTAGCGTGGAACTACGAGTTGGGTGCTCGCTACAACCAAGATTCAACCAGCTTTAACATTGCACTTTACCGCATTGATTTTGAAGATCAGCTGCAATGGCAAAGTGCTACCCAAACTTTCGATAACATTGGTAAAACCCTTCACCAAGGTGTTGAGCTCTCTGGTCGTTATATTCCTCAAGCGATGCAAGCTTTGAGTCTGGGCGCTGGCTATAACTACTTAGATGCAACGTTAGAGGAAGAGGGTGCAAACAAAGGTAATCAACTCCCTTATACGTCTAAACACCAATTTAGCTGGGATGCGACTTACGCCTTTAGCAAGGTAGATACGACTTTGTCTGGTTACTACTTCAGCGAGTCTTACTCTGACAATGCGAATACAAGTGCCGAAGATGCAACGGGCGCGACAGGTAAAGTGCCTGCCTACATGGTCTGGAACTTTAACCTAGGTTCGGATTTGTACAAGGATGAAAACAGTAAGCTGCGAATGAACCTTGCGGTGAACAACTTGTTTGATGAGGACTATTACTTCCGCGGTATTGATACCAGCCCGGTTGGTCGTTATCCAGCACCAGGACGTTCTTACACTTTGGATCTGAATTATCAGTTCTAATACGTAATTTATTGAAAGTAATAACGAATAAAAGTCGCCAATACTCTTGGCGACTTTCACGGTTCTAGCGTTTAAGGAAAATTAAATATGGAAAACAACTCTCGCCTTTTGTTTTCGAATCAATTGATGCTGTCGAACGGACTGCTGTCACTCAATAAGCAGTTTTTATTCAGCAGGATAGCGATAACCTTAGCTTTGTTGGTTTTAAGCTTGTTTTCATTCTCCAGTTCAGCACAAACCAGGGTCATACAAGATGAGCAGGGTCAGTTTGAGATAGCGACTACTCCGCAACGTATTGTGGTGTTGGAGTTCTCATTTGTAGATGCGCTAGCTGCGGTGGGGGTTTCTCCTGTTGGTGTTGCTGATGACAATGATGCTTCGCGAGTGATTCCGGCGGTACGCGAATTGGTTCAACCATGGGAATCAGTTGGCATGCGTTCTCAGCCTAGCCTAGAAGCCATTGCGGTATTAAAGCCTGACCTGATCATTGCAGATGCAGAGCGTCATCGTACTGTCTATCAAGATCTACAACGCATCGCACCAACTCTGCTGCTCAAAAGCCGCGGCGAGACGTATCAAGAGAATTTGGAGTCTGCGCTCAAGATTGGCATCGCTCTCGACAAGCAATCGTCAATGGAACAACGAATTCAACAACATCAACACGCCATGGCTGAATTCAAAAGTCATTTCTCGCTCAAACAAACCGTCCAATTCGCTGTCGTGTCGGATAAAGGTATGTGGTTACATAGCCCTGCATCTTACGCAGGGGGCGTGCTGACCGCATTAGGTATTGCGAGCCCTATTGTGAAACCAACAGAGAAGGCATATTTACCAACCAGTTTTGAGTTGTTGTTGAAAACCAATCCGGATTGGTTGCTCCTTGGCGCTTACTCTCATCCTAATATTGTTGATGATTGGCAGAAAAATCCGTTATTCAATGTACTAACCTCTGCTAAAAATCAGCAAGTTGTAGAAGTGTCACCAGCACTTTGGTCATTGAATCGAGGCATGTTAGCGGCAGAACAAATGGCGAAAAATCTTGAGCAGATCTTGGACCCATCATGAGTACGATGTCGTTCTCTAAAAGTAAGCGATTCTGGCCAATACTGTCGTGGCGAGTCATATTATTTACGGCATTAGTGTCGTGTTTGGCACTGTCTGGTTACGCGGCCTCTATGACTGGGTGGTCTAATTTCTCTTTAACATTGAGTGACTTGATTCACTACTGGTTTGCGTTTGATGAAAGCAACATGACTCATCAAATATTGGCGACGCTAAGAGCGCCAAGAACTTGTGCTGGGCTATTGATTGGTGCGAGTTTGGCCGTCGCTGGGTTATTGATGCAAGGTTTGACGCGCAATCCACTCGCGTCTCCGTCGATTCTTGGCATTAACGCTGGCGCAGCCTGTTTTATGGCGTTAGCTGCAATAGGCATACCTGTGGTTAGTGATTTAAACCCAATCCTTAATGCGGTTCTTGGTGCATTGCTAAGCGGCGGTGCCGTTATGCTCCTCGGTGGTTTTTTCTCCGAACGTTCTCATCCGTTACGTTTGGTTCTCGCGGGTATCGCCATTACTGCGTTATTGCTCGGACTGACACGAGCGGCGCTGATTCTTGCTGACGACATGGCTTATAGCGTCTTGCATTGGCTTACTGGCTCACTGTCTAGTGTGGATGATGAGCAATGGCAACAGCTTTGGCCGCCTGTAGTGATTGGTTTGGTGTTGGCAATGAGTCTTGCCCGCAACCTCAACTTACTGGCACTTGGCGAAGAAGTTGCAGTGGGGTTGGGCAGCAACATCAGGTTTACTCGCCTCGTGAGTGGACTGACGATCGTGTTGCTTGCCGGAGCAAGCGTCGCTATCGCAGGGCCAATTGGCTTTGTTGGATTGTTAGTGCCTCATTTGGTTCGACCTATTGTTGGGCACAATTATCATTTACTGATTCCTATTTCAGCATTGGCAGGCGCAGCATTAGTGTCTTGGTCAGATGCACTGTCGCGAGCGATTGCTTTCCCGACTGAAACACCCGTTGGTGTTATTACTGCTTTGCTCGGAACACCTTGTTTTATTTTGATTGCGACGAGGAGATCTTAATGCACCATCACACTAAGATAATTTTGTTATCAGGGATTCTCATATTAGTGGCATCCGCAGGTTTGTTTGTCGGAGCAGCTTCGCTTTCTGTTTCTCAAGTCATCGAACATTTGGTCGCGTTTTCCAGCGACGACTTTGTTATCCATCAGTATCGGCTACCACGTATGTTGCTCGCGATAAGCGTGGGCGCAGGGTTAGGGCTTTCAGGGGTATTAGTGCAAGGCGTGATACGTAATCCGTTAGCATCGCCTGATCTTATGGGTATTAGCGCCGGGGCAGGCCTTGCTGCGACAGCGAGTTTAGTTTGGTTCCCCAATGCGCCAGTCAGTGTGCTTCCTGTTGTAGCTATGTTCGGTGGGGTATTGGCTGCAGGGCTGATTGCGGTATTGGCATGGTGGTCAAGGCCAACACCCGCCAAATTGGCGCTGATTGGTATTGCGGTGAGTGCGTTTCTGGCCAGTTGTATCGACTTCTTGCTGGTTACCAACCCGATCGAGATCAACACGGCTATGGTGTGGCTTACTGGCAGCCTTTGGGGACGAAACTGGCAGCAAGTCCCGTTTATTTGGAGCGTGCTGCTCTTGTTGTTACCCATGGCATTATGGTTGGCGTGGCGATTAGATGTGATGGGGCTTGGCGAGGAAAGTGCGACCACATTGGGCACTAATCCAAAACAGATTCAAGCTCTCGCGTTATTGGCCGCTGTATTGCTTGCCAGTGTTAGCGTTTCTGTTGCTGGAACGATCAGTTTTGTGGGTTTATTGGCACCTCACTTAGCACGCTTGTTGTTTGGGCATAATCATAAATTGTTAATCCCAGCATCTGCACTGGTGGGGGCAATTCTGGTTACCAGCGCTGATGGGTTGGCCAGAGGTCTACAACCACCTATTGAATTGCCAGCAGGCGTTCTCACGTCTGTGATTGGCGCGCCTTATTTCATCTTTCTTCTCTATCGTTATCGAGGTTGGTAACCATGCTTAAAACGCAGAATCTTTCCGTCGCGTACGGCAAACAAACGATCATACCGAACCTGTCGGTTTCTATCCCTAAGGGAAAAATCACCGCATTGATAGGACCTAACGGGTGCGGTAAATCTACCTTGTTAAAGACGTTAGTCAGAATTAACAAACCAGTGGCTGGAGAGGTGTTGTTTGAAGACAAACCGCTATCAAGCTATGGCGATAAAGCGCTTGCTCGTTCGTTGTCACTTCTTCCGCAAATCTTGGTAAGCCCTGAGGGGATCACGGTAAGAAAGTTGGTCGAATATGGCCGTTCGCCTTATGTGTCTCATTGGGGGAGGCTAGGGCAGGACGATCAAAGGATTGTCGAACAAGCTATGCGTGATACAGGTGTGCTTGAGTTTGCTGATAAGCCTGTTGAGTCACTGTCTGGTGGCCAGCGTCAAAGAGCATGGATTGCGATGGTAATTGCACAAGATACGGACGTAGTGATGTTGGATGAACCGACCACATACCTTGATATGTCTCACCAGGTGGAATTAATGAACCTGATGCAACAGATGAATGCCAAAGGAAAAACGGTGGTTGTTGTGTTGCATGATCTTAACCAAGCCAGTCGTTACTGCGACCATCTAGTGGTTTTGGAAAAAGGGTGTTTAATAGCAGAAGGCTCGCCTGATGAGGTGATGACCGAAACTATGCTCAGTAACGTGTTTGATCTCAAAGCGAGCGTGTTTCGTGACCCTGTTTCAAATACACCAATGTGTGTCGCGATTTAGTTATCTGTTCTGAACAACGAGATCACCAAGGCACAAAGAACAGAACACAGGCAAGGAAGCCACATTAGATTAAGTCGTCTAAACTTAAGGTTTGTATGTAGTCAAAGTAGAACAGTTTGGGCTCTAAAGACGTTCTCGAAATAAATGCAAATTAGTGCTTTACCTCAACTTAACTTGAGGTATTAGGATATGCAACGTTGCTTACGAGAATACTTTAAGGAGAGAAGAATGATCCAACTTGAACATGTAAATTTAGTGGTAAAAGACATCCCAGAAATGCTGGTTTTCTATAAAGCGGCGTTCCCTCATTGGTATGTCCGTGACGAGGGAAAAGGGGAGTGGTCAGGCAAGCCACGTAACTGGCTGCATTTTGGTGACGAGTACCAATACATCGCGTTGAGCGATCACGGTGAAGGTGAAAATAGAGATTTGGCTGGGCATTCTGTTGGCCTCGCGCACTTCGCTTATGTGACCAATAATATCGAAAGCGTAACCAAGCGCCTTGTTGATGCGGGCTTCCCAATTGCCAAACCCGGTGCCGAAGAACCTTATCGTAAAAATGTCTACTTTGTGGATCCGGCCGGTTTTGAAATCGAGTTCGTTGAGTATTTGAGTGACGATCCAAAACTACGTAACGCTACAAGCTAGCCGTAATGCGCCGCTTTATTAAAGTTGGTTAGCTGAATGAAAACGCGCTAGAGCATTTATAGAAAAGGGCATTGTGGAATAATCCGCAATGCCCTTTTGCGATCTATTTAATCGCTGATTGGCTAACTGGTATTCAGCTCTGTTATTTAGTTATCTACTTAGCTCTAAACGGCACCAACAGTTGTTTGCCAAACACATTGATAAGAGCACCCGTCACAATAAGGCTACCACCTAGGTAGGTCCAAACTGATGGAATCTCATTGAACACCCAAACACCTAATAGTGCTGAGAATACGATCTGAACGTATGAATAAGCCGAAGCTTTACCAGCTGCTTGAGTTTGCATTGCTTTGGTCAAACCATATTGGCCGATCTGAGTGAAAATTCCGACCAGAACCAGCATCATGGTTAAGAAAAGGCTAGGCCACACAAAGTCGTTCCAGATCAGGGCGGTCGATATTGGCAGAGCGACCAGTGGGAAGTAGAAGATGATCACTGAGCTGTCTTCCGTTTGGCTAAGCTTTCTTACAATCACATAAGCAATTGAGCTACCAAACGCGCCACATAACGCCAGCATAATACTGAATAGCGGCAACTCGCTGCTCGCGCTGCTGTTCATGCTTGGCTGTACCATTACCGATAATCCCGCTAGGCAGAATACAATGCATATCATGGTCGACTTTTGGACGCGTTCTTTCAGGAACAGTACGCCAAGTAACGGAGTAAATACGGGATGCACGTATTGCAGAATGGTTGCTTCTGCTAACGGAAGAGTGGTTACAGCGTAGTAAACACACATCAGTGCTGCGGTGCCTACCGCGCCACGAACAAATAACAGAGGTTTGTTATTGCCCCAAATAGAAATACGTTTGCGCTTCACATCGATATAACTGATGATCAAAGACACCAAAGCCCTTGCTGCAACAATTTCAAATACAGGTATGCCGTAATTGCTGATGTATTTCACACAAGCTGACATCAGTGCGAATCCAAAAGCAGAAAGGATCATGAACCGAACCCCTACAGGGATCAGTGAAAAAGAGAAAGAAGACATAAAAATATCAATCGGTTGAGGGAACAGGAATCATAACTTAGTTTAGAAGAGCCGACCAAAGTCTTTGTCCTGTTCTATTACACCAAACCATTGATATTGCTGTGCGAGTACTTTCAGCAACTCGATCTCTTTTGTTGTCTCTTCTCTAAGCCATTCAATAAGGTCGTTGATGATAGGCGTGTGACTACGCTGGTGCATGAAGTAAGTCCAAGCACTGTGTTGGATTTTTGCATTTCTAGGGCAGTACAAGAAGCCTCGTTGGAGATCTTGTTGAACTAACAACAGATCCGTGACCGTAACCCCTTCACCGGATAGACAGGCACTGAGCGCCATATCTAAAGACAAGAAGCTGGTATTTCTGACAGGTTTCTTTGGTGGGAATTCAACATCGGCCAGCCACACTTTCCAGTCGTGATGATCTAAGGTTGGATGCAGCCTTGGCAAGGTTAAGATTGAATCAAGGTCGGTGTCTTTGGTGGTTAAACTAGTAGAGCAAACCGGCGCCATGAACTCTTCACGCAAGAAGGTAATGTCAGGTGCCTTGTCATAGCGTTTTTTGAAACGCGTGTGGAAGATCAGTAGATCATACTCACTACTATTAATCGATTCGTCTTCCTCAATCACAGGAACAATGACTATCTCATGATCTTGATAACGCTCGTTTAATTCCCGAACTTTGGAGATCAATACTCGCGTCGCGAAACTCAGAGTCGCTTTGATCACGATACGCTTCTGCTTGGGCTCACTCCAAGAGGCGATAACAGCTTCGATATTACCGTAGCTTTCTCGCAAAGCGACATACAAATCATGACCTTGTACCGTTAATTCTATGGCTCGATGCTTACGAATAACCAGTGATGCGTTTAACTCATCTTCAAGCTGTTTGATCTGTCGGCTGATCGCACTTTGTGTCACATGCAGCTCTTCGGCAGCCAGAGTAAAGCTCATCAGCCTTGCGGCAGCTTCAAAGGCTTTTAAGCCATTATGTGAGGATGGCAAGCTAGGATATGGGGTCATAATTCGTTCGCATGAGTTTATGGAATGTTAGAGTCGCAAATTTATCAATTGAACGCCAGCCCCATCGATCGTATTTTGGGCGAAATTAACTGAGGCGCTCATGAAAAAAATACTCACTCTTGCATTCCCTTTGATCATTTCACAGCTGATCTCTATGGCTTTAGTCCTTACTGATGTTTGGATGATGTCGCGTATCAGTGTGTCAGCCCTTGCGGCTGGTGGCTTAGGTGCCTCAATCTACTTTTTCATCTTCATTATTGCGAGCAGCACCGTGGGTTGTGTCGCGAATTTGATTGCGATCGCTTATGGTCAGCGAGTAGCTCGCCCTGAGTTTGGTAATACTCAAATTAGATTGGCGGTGAAAGGCGCAACCATGTTGGCATTCGTGCTCAGCGTGACCTTAATGGCCAGCTTCTGGTTTGCTCCGTTGGTATTAGAAGCAGCCAAACAGCCACCAGAAGTGATCACTTTAGCCATGGAATATGTCCATGCTTTGAAGTGGGTAATGTTGCCTTCGCTTATCTTGTTGGTACTTCGTGGCTTAACCAGTGCGTTTGGCAACGTGCGCTCCATTCTTGTGATGTCGATTATCACCGTAATTCTGAATGTGCCAGTGAGCTACTTTCTCACCTTCCAATTAGACATGGGCTTAACAGGTTTAGGGCTTGGTACGGCTATCGCGGCATTTATCGTGATGGTTGGATATACGGTTTGGGTATTTAAGCGTGACGAGTTTAAGCAGTTCGCCCCTTGGCTAAATACAGAAGAGTATTCAATCAAGTTGATGAGCCCATTGTTGTTGATGGGTCTACCTATCGGCTTGGCTGCTTTACTTGAGCATGGCTTGATTTACGGTGGCACCTTGATGGCGGGCACGATCAGTATTGCTTCGTTAGCCTTGCACCAAATCTTGCTGCAATGTTTAAGCTTTACTTGGAACTTCAATTTTGGTTTCTCACAAGCTGCGGCGATTTTGGTTGGCCGTGATTTTGGCGCGGGTAACTACGAAGGAATAAAAAGAACCTCGATTCAAAGCTTCATATTGGTGTCGGTGTTGAGTGTGGCGTTGTCGGCCGTGTTCATTATATGGCCTGAGATGATCGCTTCTATCTTCAAGTTAGACGATGGCACGGGTGCTATGACTTCACTACTGGCTTCTGTGATTTGGGTCGTTGCTTTGTGCTTTATTGTTGATGCTTGGCAACTACTGGCGATTAACCTGCTAAGAGGCATGAAGATTGTCTCTATGCCAACCGTGATGACTGCCATCGGTTACTGGGTATTTGGCTTGCCTGCGGCTTGGTATTTGATGCCTAAGTTCGAATTGGCAGGGATTTGGGGCGGAATCGGTGTTGGCTTAGGCGTGACAGGTATTCTGCTGCTTATCCAATTGATGCGTGTCATTCAAAAGAACAACCAATCTCCAGATTTGTCGAATCATGCTTATACGTGATTTGCTTGTGATGCTCGCCTTTACCATGGAACCTTGAACGATAAACGTTGTATTGCTGACCGAGAACTATCAATTACCAACAATGACCTATAAGCCCTAAATTGCGTACTTCGTAATTTAGACCTTGGTCTTACAGAAACCGAGCTAAAAGGTGACTAGAATGATTTGAGTTGCTCACCGTTTTATCAAGGAATACACAAATGGAAGTTGGATTGTTCTGGGCTGAAAAAGGAATGTTAGTGCTTGGCGCACTGTTTGTTTTGACGAGCATGATGCAGTACGGAAGACGCAGTAGCGATTGGAAAGGCGTGATTACGATGTTCTACAAGCGTATCCCAATGAACATCGCCGAATACAAATGGTATCGCCTGGGGATCGCGTTGTTGGTATTTGCTGTGATCATACGTTTCGCATTACTGATTTTATGGCCTTCATATCAGTTCTAGTTCTCTTGCATTAGCTTTGTTGGATAGCTCTCTATCATGGCTACATAAAGCCGTTCAATGAATGAGTCAGTCGAGCCTTAATAAACCCGCTTGTTAAGGCTGCTGTTAAATATAATAGTGCTATTACTCAACAGCAAGGATTGGCTATTACCTTTGTAGCATATTGTTTTTCATGAAGAATAATGCGAAATAATAGCTTACCCACCTGTTTCATCATTCTTACTAATAATCTGCACATAAATCCATTCACCCCGTACCTGATACCATAATGTTCTGTTACACTCGTTCGAATTAGCTTTAATTTGTCAGTGGTGCATTTATGTCGTTCCCAGTTCTTATATGTGATGATTCTGCGTTAGCAAGGAAGCAGATGGCTCGGTCACTGCCTAGTTCTCTAAATGCAGATATAACTTTTGCTGTTCATGGGCTTAATGCACTTGAAGAGCTCGCTAAAAACCAATTCAAACTGATGTTCCTCGACCTAACCATGCCGGAATTAGACGGCTATGGCACATTGGAAGAGATGCAACGTTTAGGTGATACCACGCCTGTTGTCGTTGTTTCTGGTGACATACAACCAAAAGCACAAAAGAAGGTGCTGGATCTTGGCGCCAAAGCATTTTTGCAAAAGCCGATCGATAAAGAAGCGCTAAAAGCCATTTTACGTGAGCATGTCGAGCCGCCAAAGCAGCCTCAGCTCATTACGCCTTCACCTTTAGAATTACCAATACTGCGCCGACGTGACATCTATATGGAAGTCGCGAACGTAGCGATAGGCCGTGCCGCTGATGCACTGGCTCGTCACTTTAATGTGTTTGTTCACCTACCGCTGCCGAACGTTAACATCTTCGAAGTGAGTGAATTGCACATGGCACTTCGTGACCTAGCGGATAACGACCAAGTGTCGGGTGTTTGCCAAGGCTTTAGTGGAGAAGGCATTGCAGGTGAAGCGCTAGTTTTGTTGAGTGATTCCAGTGTGAGCGATCTTAAGAAGCTCATGAAGGTGCCAACAGAAAGCGAGCAGCTAGAAGAATTAGAGTTGTTGATGGATGTATCGAACATCTTAGTCGGCTCTTTCTTGAATGGGTTAGGGGAGCAATCAGAAGTTCGTTTCTTCCAGAGCTCTCCTGTGCTGCTAGGTCAACACATCTCGATTGATTCGGTGATTGAAAATACCAGCGGCTCATTTAAAAAGACCATGACGTTCGAAGTCAGCTACAACATAGACGGCACGTCCATCCGTTGTGATCTTCTATTTATGTTCGTTGATGAGTCTCTTCCTCTTCTAGACAACAAATTGGCCTACCTAATGGAGGAGTTTTAATATGCTGAATCTTCCTGCTGAATTTGAACAGTTCCACTGGATGGTAGACATGGTTCAAAACGTCGATATGGGGCTGGTGGTCATTAACCGTGACTTTCAGGTACAAGTTTGGAATGGCTTCATGACGCACCATAGCGGTAAGCAATCGCATGATGCGATCGGTAAGTCGATCTTTGAGTTATTCCCTGAAATTCCTGAAGAGTGGTTTAGGCTTAAAACAAAACCGGTTTATGACCTAGGCTGCCGTAGCTTCATAACGTGGCAACAAAGGCCTTATCTGTTTAAGTGCCGCAACGTGAGGCCAGTAACTCAGCAAGCCGACTTTATGTATCAGAACGTCACGCTTAACCCGATGCGTTCTCCAACTGGGCAAGTGACATCCTTGTTCTTGTCGATTCAAGATGCGACTGCTGAAGCTCTGATGTCTCAGAAAAAGGCTTGACGTACCTTAAGGTGAAAATTGAATCGCCTTATAAGAGCACTCTGAAAACCAAATAAAAATGGCCAAGGTTAATCCCCTTGGCCATTTTTGTATCTGATCCTGTAGTAATGAGTTCGAACTAAAGAAAGGCGTTCCGTGTTCGTTAACTTTAGTCGAGTTGTTGTTAGGCTCTATCAACAGCGGCTTGTATCCGCTGGGTTCTCATAAATAAGCGCATCTAACCTGCCATATTTTGTGGACTTTACCCCGCTCATCCAAGTTTCGAACGTGCTAATCGATCTTGCCTTTGTACTTTATAAATTTCAGGGCTAATGAAAGAGGGCTGAGATCGGCACTCCAAGCGAAAAAGTCAGAAAAAAATGAAATTATTTAAGAAATAACGCATTTTTTGATTCAAGAAAAGTGTGATTTTTATGTGATTAAAGGGCACTTTTTTCACAAATTTGCCTTATCGAAGATTTTTTCGCCGAATTTGCAAGGGAAACGTTTGCGCAATAAACCGACAGCGTTTGCGTGAATATGTTGTTAAGTTATTAATTACTATGAATTTAGTAGGAAATGACGGGCGGGAAGCTTTTACCAGATATGGAATCTTTGAGAGGATAGCACAAAAAAAAATGAAATATCAGACTTGCTGTTAGTAAATCACAGCCTATAATGCTGAAAACCGGAGCGTCTGCCAACGCTCCGGTTTTTTTGTGTCCGAAACTCAGTAAAGCGTCTGCCAACGCTTACCGAAAACGCACGACACGTAATATGATTACAGGACAAATTATCATGCGTATCGAACAAGAACTTAAGTTAGGTTTCAAAGATGTACTCTTCCGTCCGAAGCGTTCTACCCTTAAAAGCCGTTCTCAAGTTGAATTAACCCGCGATTTTACATTCAAGCATAGCGGTCGTCAATGGTCTGGTACTCCAGTAATTGCAGCGAACATGGATTCGGTAGCAAGCTTTGAAATGGCAGCTGCTCTAGCAGAGCACGGTGTTATGACTGCAGTACACAAGCACTACACAGTAGAGCAGTGGGCTGAGTTCGCAAAAACAGCAGACAAGAAAACGCTGAACAACGTATTTGTTTCAACAGGTACTTCTGAAGCTGAGTTTGAGAAAACTAAGCAAATCATGGCGCTTAGCGACGAATTCGTATTTATCTGTATTGATATCGCTAACGGCTACTCAGAGCACCTAGTTGAGTATGTACAAAAAGTACGTGCTGAATTCCCGACTAAAGTTATCTCTGCTGGTAACGTTGTAACGGGTGACATGGTTGAAGAGCTAATCCTAGCTGGCGCAGACATCGTTAAGGTTGGTATCGGCCCTGGTTCTGTTTGTACTACACGTGTTAAAACAGGCGTAGGTTACCCTCAACTTTCTGCAATCATCGAGTGTGGCGACGCAGCACACGGCCTTGGCGGCATGATCATCGGTGACGGTGGCTGTTCATGTGCGGGTGACGTATCTAAAGCGTTCGGCGGCGGTGCTGACTTCGTAATGCTAGGCGGCATGCTAGCAGGTCACTCTGAGTCAGGCGGCGAAGTTGTAGAGCAAGACGGTAAGCAATTCATGAAGTTCTATGGAATGTCGTCACAGTCGGCTATGGACAAGCACTCAGGTGGTGTTGCTAAGTACCGTGCTGCTGAAGGTAAAACTGTTTTACTTCCGTTCCGTGGCTCTGTTCACAACACAATTTCTGACATCCTTGGTGGTGTACGTTCAACTTGTACATACGTAGGTGCAGCAAAGCTTAAAGAGCTAACTAAGCGTACGACTTTCATCCGTGTACAAGAGCAAGAGAACAACGTATTCGGTAAAGAGTAATCTGAACTGATTCGAATAGTTTGAAAATCAAGAGCCGCTAAAGCGGCTCTTTTTTTACGTGAAATTGATAAAATCAATGTCATTAAACCTGCGCGCTAATAATCTGTCTAATTTTCAGAAGACGCTGGATTTAGAATGTGACTAACAGATTTAATGATCGCAGGAACTATGATGGTTATTAGTACTAACGTGAATAATGATGACTCAAACCAGTGCCAACCTAATATACTTGTAGTATAAAAGTAAGCGCCTAAAGAGAGTGGCAGCGTCAAATTAAACACGATTAAGACGATTAACGCAGCTCCTGCCCATACCATACCAAACTGATTCTCAAGTCCTGAAAAACCTATAGACAGATAGCACGTACCAGATATTGTAACAAGTAAAGCACTAAGGCAGCCTGATCTCATTTTGTTGCCTAGAATATTAACGAAAAAAGCAAAACTATCAGAACGCCTAATTATTTGAATTAGCATTCAAAAATTAATATTACTTTCAAATGCTATTAGTCTTTGTAAAACTCATTTATCGTCTCTTTAGTTGATTGTCACATGATTGTTTTTTCATTTGGTATCTTGAAAATAAGTTTATGCTTTGTAGTCGAAGTTTAATTCATGCCTAACATATGCTTTACAAATTCGCTGCGATCCAGAGTAATTGATTCAGGACTTTTCCCCGGCACGACCGACAGAGACACCATCGGATGTCGGTAAGGGTTCTTACAATAGCTATATCAATAGTATTGATATTTTAACTAGTGTGGTATCAGTTAATAGAAACAATACTATTGATTTTTAGATAGCTCGCCCAGTAATGAGCTTTCGCTCCACATCGTTTACTTCATGCTGAATTATTCGTTGATTGGGAAATTCGAAGGAAACAGTGCTCGTTTCGCTTCTTCATCACGTTCGGTTTTAAACTCAATGCCTTTGCCGATTTCGCGAGCACGCAGTGCAGCAGGGCGAGTGTTGATTGCGTTAAACCAGCGCTTCAAGTTCGGGTAAGGTTCTAAGCCTTCTTCACCAAGCACGACAGGTGCTTTATCAATCCAGCCCCATGCAGCGACATCGACAATCGTGTACTCATTTCCGACGATAAACTCACGACCTTCCATATGCTTCTCTAACACTTCGTAGTGACGTTGTGCTTCACGTAGGTATCGGTTCACAGCGTAGTCTAAGCCTGCTGGTGCAGCATGGCGGAAGTGTACCGATTGGCCTGAATATGGACCAAGGCCACTCGCGATAAACATCATCCAAGAGAGTAGTTCAGCTCTGTCTTCTGGCTGACCGCCAAGCTTGCCTGTTTTCTCTGAGAGATACAGAAGGATAGCGTTAGAGTCGAATACACGTTGTCCTTCATCTTCAATCGCAGGCGTTTTGCCATTTGGATTGATTAAACGATATTCCGGTGAATGCTGCTCACCCTTTAAGGTATCGACAGGAACAAGTTCAAAATCTAGGCCTGTCTCTTCCAAAAACAGAGCGATCTTCATTGGGTTTGGTGTTTGGTGAAAATAGAACTTAAGCATGGGGTAACTCCTTGTATTGGTCATTTATTAAAGCACCACTTGAACGATCGTTCAATGGTTGATTTTGAATTATTTGAAGATCTTCTGACTCGCATTCCAACTCTATGTGTTGAAGACCTCGTTATTTGAGCGAGGGGTAAAATCGCGAGATTCAGTGTGTTGGATTTTAAGTTGTTGAAAAAATGAGCTTAAAGTGGTTTTTTTGATTCGTTGCTTTATGCGGAGTTCGGATTTGTGATGGGTGGTTTTTGGCGGGATAGGGCGTATGAAATCCGCAGTCAGATATTCCAACAAAAACGTTGAGCATTGGTTCAAACCAGAATTATCTGGATGCACAGGCTTATTGGTAAGTTCAAAATCGTGATCTGCTGCCACACCTTATGCAACAAATGAATATAAACGTTAGAGATTAAGGTGTGCTTCACGGTTTTTTAATCTTAGGGACTTACATTGGTGAGCAAATCTGATGTGAACACTTAACGACACAGGATTTTTTCATGAAAAAGAACATTATCGCCCTCGCTCTTGGTGGCATGCTGGCTTTTGGCGCAACACCTTATTCTTTTGCTGCTAACGACGGCGCAGTACAGGCTTCTGCGGATTACGCGCAGTTGGTGACTAAGCGACAAGTTGTCGACCAATTACTTCTTGATGCGTTGCAGGCGTTTAAGTCTCCGGCAAGAATTTCTCACGCGGGCTTTACGGCTAAAATGCCAAGCAACATGGAAATTGTGACTAACCGATTGTTAGAAGCTTACCAACTAGAACCTTACCGTACTGATTTGCTTATCTCGGCAGCGAACGCTCAGATCTACAACAAGAATGCAGAGCGCGCTATTGAGCTGTTTGAGCAAGCGCTGACGGTTGCACCAGACGATGTTGATCTTCATGCTTACCTTGCGGTTTGGCAGCGATTTGAAGGCAATGAAAGTGAATCCAATAAGCACATGGAGAAACTGGAAAGCCTGAACAAAGGTAAAGCAGAAGACATCAAACGCATTTTTGCTACGGTCGACCGCGTGTTAGAAACACCGTTGAAAGAGTCTGCGGATAAAGGCTTGCTTGATCATCATGGCGCGATTGTCACTTTGGGCTATGCGCTTAATCCAGACGGCTCTATGCATCAAATTTTGATTGAGCGTCTTGAGACAACATTGGCGATGGCTAAGGCGAACTCAGATGCGATGATCGTGTTAACGGGTGGCGTGCCCAAGAACCACAAGACTGAAGGTAAGTTAATGGCGGATTGGCTTATCGAGAAAGGGGTAAGCAAAGATCGCATCATCGAAGAGAATTACGCGACCAGCACGGTAGGCAATGCCTTATTCAGTAGCTACGCACTTGCTCGCCATGATATTAAGCACGCGACCATTATTAGCTCGGCAAGCCATGTTCGTCGTGGTCAAACTCTGTTTGAAATCGCTAGCTGGCAAACCGGCCCTCAGGGCATTACTTTTGATACGGTTTCTTACCCAGACAAGCCACTCGCAGATCTTAAGAAGGCGAGTGATGGTGAGCTACTAGGTATCTACCGAGATGCGCTTAGAACCTATGGTATGTGGAGCTACCGCTCTTACCCATTAGAGTCTCGCTAGGCTTAGGGTTACTTCACAGTAGGCAAAGTATAAGTTGCTAGTACAATCGAGCACAGCTAGATGGTATGCTGTGCTCCTACTTAATTTAGTGTTTCAAAGGCAAAAAAATGAACCCGATTTTAGCAATGTTGAAAGAGAACAATATTAGCGACGAGCAGATCAGCGAGCTATTCAAGACGTTGACCGAGAACCCTCTTGCAGCAATGGCGACGATCAGCCAACTTGGCTTACCACAAGATAAACTTCAAATGCTGATGGGCCAGGTAATGCAAAACCCTGCGCTAATCAAAGAAGCAGTTGAAGAGCTTGGCCTAGATTTTTCTAAGGTTGAAGCCGCTAAAGAGCAACTTCAAAAATAATAGAGTCTGAATGAGCGATTTTGTTAGGAAGTGATAGCCGATTCGGTTAACTGTTCTTGAGATTGCGAATTAGACTTGAGTAAAAAGCCGTTTGAGTATCAATACTTAAACGGCTTTTTTGATCCGACTTAGAAAGGCTAGAAAGAGATACGACAAAAATACTAGTCCGATGTGACTCCCTCGCTTAAATCATGTAATTTCTTTTTAACACTCATGTTTCAATAAACTGAATTCCGGCGTTGCTCATGAAATCTAGCCTAAGCATTCGATCTTACACCAAGCAATTTAATACTCATGCCCATGATGGCTACCATCAACTCGTGCTGCCTATTCAAGGGAGTATTAGTATTGAAATGGTGGGATATGTCGGCAAGGTGGCCGTGGGCGAATGCGTGGTGATTCCGGTAACCACAGCGCATGCGTTTAAGGCGGATGAAGCAGCGCGGTTTATTGTCGCAGATATGGCAGAGTTACCGCAGCACTTGTTAGAGCATGAGCTCTCGGTGTTTACTATCACGCCACCCTTAATGAGCTTCTTGCTGTTTGTTGAAAAGCAGTTGGAATACCAAGTGGACAGTGGCATTGAATCATCCATCTTGGATGTGTTTTCACTGTTATTAGAGCAACAAAAAGTCAGCAAGAGCATCGACCCTCGTATTCGAGCGGTCCAAAGGCTCATTGCGGATAATTACGCCCAGCCTCTCTCTATTTCTCAGCTTGCAGAAACGGCTTGCTTGAGCCCCACTCAATTTAAGAAGCGCTTTAAAGAGTGCATTGGAATCAGTGCGCTTAAGTACATCACTCGCTATCGTATGGAGAAAGCTCAAGCCTTGCTTAGCCATACCGATTTACCCGTTCAATTGGTCGCAGAAAATGTGGGTTATAGTGACTTGTCTGCATTCAGTCGACGCTTCTCTCAGCACTTTGGCATGTCTCCAAGGGCGTTTTTGGGCTCGATGAAAGAGAGTCTTCCAAAACAAGAATAGCGTCCTTTTGGCAAACTCAACTTAGTATATGTTCACTATTATCTATTTCAGAAATGAAAATAGACTAGGTAATAGAAATGAATCTTGCCATCAATCGCGTTAACGAATTCCAAACGGGCACTTTAGCCATCGTGTTTGCTTCTGTTTTATGGGGCACGACAGGAACCGCCGCAAGCTTTGCGCCTGATCTCAGCCCATTAGCGATTGGTGCTTTTTCAATGGGCGTCGGCGGCTTAATGCAAGCAGTCTTGGCGTATCGAAAGATCTTATCTTCACTTGATAAGCTTTTGCTCAACAAAAAGTTGTTAGCGGCGAGTGCGCTGGCTTTGGCGATCTATCCTCTGGCTTTTTACTCTTCGATGAAGTTATCGGGTGTCGCAATGGGCACAGTGGTGTCGATAGCTACTGCTCCTTTCTTTTCTGCACTTTTAGAGTGTCTTATTAGCAAAAAGAATAATATCAACAAACGTTGGTTAACGAGCTTTGCCATTGGCGTGGTTGGTATTGGGCTACTGGTATTTTCAGAATCATCATCAGCGAATGATTCTGGTGACGATCTGAAGCTTTTGGGCATTGGATTAGGGTTGATTGCTGGGTTGTGTTACGCCATTTATTCATGGGCGACAAAAGCTCTGATAGACGAAGGCATTAAGTCGCAAGCAGCGATGGGCAGCATATTTGGGCTAGGAGCGATGTTGCTACTGCCAACGCTTTGGTTTACGGGGGATAACTTGTTCGCATCGAATACCAATATATTGGTGGTGAGTTACTTGGTGTTACTTCCTCAATGTTTAGGCTATATCGCTTTCAGTTTTGGGCTACGCCATGTCACAGCGAGTAGCGCCAACTTGATTACCTTACTTGAGCCAGTCGTTGCCGCCGTGTTGGCCGTGTGTATTGTGGGTGAGCTTATTCCATTGGTTGGATGGCTAGGTATGTTCTTGATAGTGATGTGTTTATTCATCCAATCTCAGCCAACTAAAAAGCCATTATAAGTATTTGTTAAAACGGGATTAATTGAATTAAATTCATGCGTGATTCTTATAATTGAATAAAATGAGTATCTCAGTTGCGAGAGTGCTGTTACTATCGTTATCAATAGTCGGGGGGCATATACCTTAGTTGGTGTTTGCTGAGATCGTTATTCGAGACCCGTTGAACCTGATTCAGTTAACACTGGCGTAGGGAACTATGATTACTTTGCCTACGTGGTTCAACAATGATCTCTCATTGCTTTCACCTCCACACTCTCTTTGCGGCCAAAGTTCGGTTCTCTTACGTCTTTTAGACAGTAGGAGCGACCATGACACAGCATTCCAATTCTCAAGTATCACCTAACAGCACTCAAACACCAGAAAACCAATCTTCTTCGATCAATACTCCGATTGTTTTGACCATTGCGGGTTCTGACAGTGGTGGTGGCGCGGGCATTCAAGCTGATATTAAAGCCATGTCTGCAACGGGTAGCTTCGCTTGTTCGGTAATTACCGCGATTACATCTCAGAACACCCAAGGCGTGTCCGCTATATTTCCAATCCCACTAGAGCATGTCGCTAGTCAGTTAGATGCAGTGTTTACCGATTTGAATATCGTGGCGGTAAAAGTCGGCATGTTGGCGGATTCGCAAATCATCAAAGTCGTCGCGGACAAAATCAAACAATACCAACCTAAACACCTAGTGATTGACCCTGTCATGGTGGCGACAAGTGGCGACCTTCTTTTAGAAAACTCGGCGATCACCACGCTAAAACAAGAACTGATTCCGCTCGCAGACATCATTACGCCTAACTTGCCGGAAGGCGCAGCACTAACGGGCAAAGCTGTGCCTGAAAGCGAAGCCGAAATGCAGGATATGATTGAAGACCTGCGTGCACTAGGTGCTAAAGCCGTTCTTCTCAAAGGCGGTCATTTAGAGAAGGATGAGAACAGTAACGACTTACTGATTCTGCCAACCACGTCTGCTTTGATTAGTGCGAAGCGTTTTCCTACCAAAAACACCCACGGTACGGGTTGTACGCTTTCATCTGCTATTGCTTCTTTCTTAGCGCAGGGCAACACGCTGTCAGAGGCTGTTGAGCTAGGCAAACAATACATTTCGCGCGCGATTGCTCATGCTGATGAGTTGCAAGTCGGCCAAGGTCATGGGCCCGTAAATCACTTCTTCGCTGGGCACGGGAATGTCCGTTAATACGGTGGGTGTTCAGCTCAGCAATGCCTCTTTACGTTATAACGACAGTGAGCACGCAACCTTATCGGGATTGTCGCTTAGCTTAAACGCAGGTAAGTGGACGGTATTGCTAGGTCGAAGTGGCTGCGGGAAAACCACGGTATTGCGTTATCTGGCAGGCTTGTTGGACGACAAGGTGGAGTGGCAGGGAACATTGACAACCTCTGATGAATTGCCTTTAACGGATCGCATCGCTTACATGGCGCAGCAGGATTTGTTACTGCCGTGGCTGTCGGTTATCGACAATGTATGTCTGAGTCATTGTTTTCAAAATTCAGCTTCTGACAAAGCAGTGCAAACCAATCAAGCACTCGAGTTGCTCGCTGCGGTTGGTTTGGCTGATTATGCGAATGCGATGCCGGATCAGTTGTCTGGTGGTATGCGTCAACGTGTCGCTTTGGCTCGAACTTTAATGCAAGACAAGCCAGTGGTGCTGATGGATGAGCCGTTCTCTGCGCTGGATGCGGTAACGAGACACAAACTACAGAGCTTAGCGTGTGAGCTGTTGAGAGATAAAACCGTTGTGTTGATCACCCATGACCCACAAGAAGCGGTGCGTTTGGCGGACAATTTGTATGTGTTGCAAGGCACACCGGCGAACGCTCAGTCTTTATCTGTGCCTCTCACTGCCACACCAAGAGTGTTAGATGGTGAATGTGCTGAGTTACAACAAGCGATCTTAGATCAGTTGGAGCGTGATTATGAATGATCTAACGCGAAGCGAAACTGTGGCTCATTCAACTAACGCACAGACTACCACTGCACGCCCTCGTCAGATGAATCCTGTTGTTCGTTTGCTTATCAGCAGTGCTGTGATTCTCGGTTTATGGCAGTTAGTTGTGGTTGTCTTCGAGATGCCGAGCTTCATTCTGCCCACGCCAGCAGAAGTCTTTTTAAAGCTGATTGAACGTTACGATGTGTTACTCAAACACACATGGGTGACTGCGCAAGAGATCCTACTTGGCTTGTTACTCGGTTTGTCGATGGGGCTGTTTTTCGCCCTGCAGATGCTGATGTTTGATCCGCTAAAGCGTTGGCTATTGCCTATCTTAATTGCCAGCCAAGCTATCCCTGTGTTTGCTATCGCGCCAGTACTGATGCTGTGGCTAGGTTATGGCATCGCATCAAAAGTGGTGATGGCGGCGATCATTATCTTCTTCCCAGTAACCACTTGTTGTTACGACGGTCTACGCAATACACCGACAGGTTATCTCGATCTTGCCAAGACGATGGGTGCATCGAAGTGGCAATTGCTACGTCATATCCAACTTCCTGCCGCACTGCCAACCTTAGCGTCTGGCATTCGTGTGGCTGTGGTGATTGCGCCAATTGGAGCGGTTGTCGGCGAGTGGGTTGGTTCGAGTGAGGGGCTGGGTTACTTAATGCTGCAGGCCAACGCGCGCATGATCATCGATGAGATGTTTGCTGCCTTGTTCATCTTGGCGGTGCTGTCTATCTCGCTCTACTTCATCACAGACAAATTACTTAAAAAAGCTATCCCTTGGGAAAACCAATGATGGTTCACTCAATAACACTTTGTTTAACAAAGCTTCGCTCACGCTATTTATCTCAACAATAACTCGTTAAAAATTAGCTCTATAAACACAATAATAATATTCAAAAGGGAAGGTTAACTATGAAAAATACCAAATTGGTAGGTGCAGTGGCACTGCTTGCTTCATTGGTTTCAGGTCATGCTCTAGCGGACTCTGAACAAAAGAAACTGACATTGATGTTGGATTGGTTTGTAAACCCGAACCACGGCCCGATTGTGATTGCTCAAGAGCGTGGTTATTTTGCTGACCAAGGCTTAGAGGTTGAAATCCAAGAACCAGCAGACCCAAGCACGCCAGCAAAATTGGTCGCGGCAGGTAAGGTCGATTTAGCGGTAACTTACCAACCAAGTTTAACCATGGATGTGGCAGCGGGTCTTCCTTTAGTTCGTGCATCAACCCTTATCGCGACGCCACTGAACACACTAATGGTACTGGATAACGGCAAGAACGATTCGCTAGCGGATCTGAAAGGCAAGAAGATCGGTATTGCGATTGCGGGTAACGAAGAAGCGACTATCGGCACTATGTTAGCGCAAGAAAATGTTGCATTTACAGATGTGCAAACCATCAATGTCGGTTGGGCACTTTCATCTTCATTGGCATCGGGCAAGGTAGACGCAATCTGGGGTGGCTTACGGAACTTCGAAACCAACCAGTTAGCACTTGAAGGTTTTAAAGCTAAGGCATTCTTCCCTGAAGAGCACGGTGTGCCCGCTTACGACGAGCTTATCTTTGTTGCGAACGCAAAGAAACACGACGACGAAGCAATCAAAGCCTTCAACAAAGCATTGGAACAAGCAACGACTTACATTGTGAACCACCCACAAGAGTCATGGAGTGAGTTTGTGGCGTATTCACCAGATACGTTGAATAACGAGCTTAACCAACGCGCATGGAACGACACGCTGACTCGTTTTGCACTTCGTCCTTCTGCTGTAGATATGAAGCGTTACGACGATTACGCACAGTTCATGTTTGACAAAGGCATCATCAAATCACTACCAAAAGCCGCTGATTACGTACCGACTTTTGACTAAGGAATCTCATGAAATACCAAGACTTAATCCAAGCCTGTCAGCAAGATTGGCAAGACTACACCGAGCATGATTTTGTTAAAACGCTAGCAAACGGCACCCTCGCTCAGCCGTGTTTTCTGCATTATTTGAAGCAAGATTTTTTGTTTTTAAAGCAGTATGCCCGCGCTTATGCATTGGCAATTTACAAGGCTAAAACCTTGGCTGATATGCGTCGTGCACTGCCAAGTGTTCATGCGTTGCTAGATTCTGAAATTTCTCACCACGTGACTTACTGTGGTCAGTGGGGTTTAACCGAATCTGACTTGGAAAATGAACCGGAAGATTTTGGTACAGTTGCTTACACACGTTATGTTCTGGATGCCGGCATGATGGGTGATCTTGTCGATCTTTATGCGGCACTGGCTCCGTGTTCCATTGGTTACGCTGTGATCGGTAAAGCGTTGTTAGAAAGCAGCGATACTGTTTTAGAAGACAACCCATACGCGAGCTGGCTTCAGCTTTACGGCGGAGAAGAGTTCCAGTCTGGCGTTGCAACGGGCGCAGAATACTTCAATCAACTGCTTGCTGAAATTGATATCAACAGCGAGCGCGGTCAGAACATCGTTCATATTTTCAAAACGGCAACACGTATGGAAGTAGCTTTTTGGCAGCAAGGTTTGAATGCACTTAATGACTCAACCTCGGCTTAAAAGCGACTTTTACGAATAAGGATTTATCCATGCTAACTGAACAAATCATCCAATCGTTGCGCGCAGTACGAGAGCAAAAGCCACTGGTGGTGAACATCACCAACTACGTCGTGATGAACAATACGGCCAATGCGTTATTAGCGATTGGCGCTTCGCCTATCATGGCGCACTCGCAGCAAGAACTGGCAGAGATGATGTCTTTCTCTGGTGCTTTGGTGATTAACATCGGCACGCTCGACAGTGTTTGGACGCCAAGAATGTGTTTTGCTGTTGAGCAAGCGAACGCGAACAACAAGGTTGTGGTTCTTGACCCTGTGGGTTGTGGGGCAAGTACGTTGCGTACCGAGACTTCTCGTGAAATTGCACGCTTAGCCGATAAGTTGATCATTCGTGGTAACGCGTCTGAGATTATCGCGTTAGCGGGCGAACAAGCGCAGAGCAAAGGCGTTGATGCGCTTGATAGCAGTGATGCTGCGTTAGGTGCTGCACAGTGCTTAGTGGCTGAATACGGTGCAAATGTGGTGATATCTGGTGAGACAGATTACGTTGTCACCAAAGACAGCGTGGTGACGTTAAACAATGGACACCAAATGATGCCGTATGTGACGGGTATGGGGTGTACTTTAACTGCATTGACGGGTGCTTTCGCGGCTGTTGGTGATGATAGTGGTTTAGCTGCAGCAGCGGTATTAGGCGTGGTTGGTGAAATCGCGGCTGAAAACTCTCGCGGCCCAGGTAGCTTGCAAATTAACTTGCTTGATGAGTTGTATCAGTTAGACGAAGAGACTCTGATTCAACGCTTGAAGATTCAGTAGGGCTAATCTAACTCTAAGCCACAAGTTAGAGTTAGAGTTAGAGTTAGATTAACTTAAAAAAGCCCCCGACACTTATGTGTAGGGGGCTTTTTATTGCTGGTTTGGAACTGTGTCAGCTGTGTATAGACTGGCTGGCTAGGTTCTAAATCGGTTAACTTGGCTCTCTAGGTGATGAGCAACCTCGGTTAAGTCGCTCGCTGCACCTGAAATGCTGCTTACCGACTCTTGGTTGCTTTGAGCAATAGTGTTTGCACCTTGCGCGTTTTCACCCAGTGATTTGGTAAGACGATCCTGCTCATCAACCGACACCGCGATTTGGCTGTTGGCTTGGTTCAGATCTTGGATGTGTTGATTAATCACATGTAAGTTCTGAGAAGCTTGCTGCGCCTGCGTTGAAGCGTCTGAAACCGTGCTGTGGCTCTCTTTGATAGACTCTAACGCATCTTTAGCGCCACGTTGTAGTGAGGTGATGAGCTCATCAATCTGGCTAGCAGAGTCTTGGGTACGTTTAGCGAGCGTTCTTACTTCATCGGCTACTACTGCAAATCCGCGACCTTGTTCACCTGCGCGCGCAGCTTCAATAGCCGCATTCAATGCCAACAGGTTGGTCTGCTCAGAAACGCCTTTGATTACTTCAAGAATGGCACCAATGTTCATCGACTCTTTATGTAGGTCGGTCACTTTTTGGCTGCTTACCTGCATGCTTTCATCGGCGCTACCAATTTCATGCAGTGTCTTATCTACTTCTTTCAGTCCCATCGCCACATTCTCGGTGGCTTGGTTGGCAACTTGAGACGCGTGGTTAGCACTTGCCGCAATTTCTGATGTGCTGGAAGCTAATTGATCAACGGCAGAAGAGATATTGATCATTTCACTGTTCAATTGTGTTGCGTTGGTCGAGCTGTTATTTGTCACTTGATTGAGTGACTCCGACATCTCACCAATACGCACGCTAGAACGGTTCACTTGGCCAACAATATCGCGCAGAGATTCAATGGTGATCTCCATATTAGTCAGCAGTTCGCCAATCTCATTTTTGCTCTCAATGTTCACTTCCACATTCAGGTTGCCCTGAGAAAGCTCGTTGGTGATCTGTTTAACTTGTGCGATGCCTTTAGTAATAGAGCGAGTCACCAACACGGCGCTCGTCATGCCAATAACTAAAGCCACACCCGTCAGCAATATGATGATTTGAATCGAGCGCTTTTCGCTGGCTTGCAGTTCTGGTGTTAATGCTTGTTTCTGTTGTTCTAGAATGCTCTGAGCATCAGCTACCGAAATCGCTAAGCTGTCACCAATAGAGGCGAGGGTAGCGGTTCTTTGAGTGTTCTCCAGCATCTGTTGGTGAACTTGTTCAAAGCCTTTCGCGTACGCTTCACGTTGGTTAGAGAAATCTTCAATCAGTTCACTTTGATAAGGAGATGATTTAAGAGACTCAATATCGCCCTCGATACCTGGCAGAGCATATTCAAAGATGTCTTTACCGGCTTCATAGGTTTTGAGGTCGTTGTTGTTTGAGTAACTCAGCACTGTGATCTTGGCTGCGAGGAAGTTCTCCATCAACATGCCTGCGTATAAGCTCGCGTTTGGATCATTGTTATTGTAAGACTCATACAATAAGCTCTGAGCCGCTTTCAGTGCGTTGGTTTCTCGTGTGACCATCTCCACGTTCACTAACTGGTCAATGAGCAGTTGGCTCTGTTTCATTGATCCATAAGCCGCATCAAAAGCTGCAACGCTGTCTTGCACTAATTGCAGGCTCGACAAGCTATCAGTATTGGTGGTGGTTTGGATTAAGTTGTTCAGCAGTTCATCAATCGCAAGTTTGCTCGATTGATAATTCGCTTCGTATTGATCATCCAATGACTCTAAGTAACGTTCAGAAGCTAAACGCATCTGAAGAAAGTGCACTTGAATGTTGCCTGACAATGTCGCCTTGTGGCTGAGGTCACTGTACTGGCTAAAGCCGTTCGACAAGGTTTGAATACCTTTGTAACTCACAAGGCCTGAAATGACGAAAAAGAGCAAGCAGATGGCATAACCCAGCTTGATCTTGAGCGCTATAGAAAGGTGGCGCATAACTATCCCTATATTTACCTGATTCCTTCATAGGGGAGTATTTCATAAAACAGCATTCTGGGCATGCTAAAGCGAATAGTTTGTGTAATAAGTAACGCTTTTGTTAGAAAAATCGGGTTTTTCGACATGCTTTCAACGAGTTGCGTATTTGAGTTCAACCGCCTAACTTAAGGAATTAAGTGCTAACTTCCATGCATAGGATGTGATTTGTCGGTAAAATGGCAGAAAACCAATTTTAGAAATCGACTTCAAAGGTACGCGATGAACCCTTATAAACTTTATCTGGTGACTGACGACCAACAAGATCTAGAAACGCTTAAATTCGTGGTTGAACAAGCGGTTGCTGGTGGCGTCACTATGGTTCAAGTAAGAGAAAAACATGGGGACGTAAGAGCCTTCATTGAACGAGCACAAGCGGTTAAGTCGATTCTGGCTGGCTCAGGTGTTCCGCTGATCATCAATGACCGAGTGGACGTAGCATTGGCTGTCGACGCCGATGGTTTGCATCTGGGTCAATCGGATATGCCTGCAGAGTTAGCACGTAAGCTGATTGGTTCAGACAAGATTCTTGGGTTATCAATTGAAACTGAACAGCAGCTACAACAAGCAGATAGTTTGCCGATCGATTACATTGGTCTCAGTGCGATTTTTGCCACACCGACTAAGACGAATCTAAAGAAACATTGGGGTTATGAAGGCATTCAAATGGCTTTGAAAACAACGAAATTGCCGATTGTTGGTATCGGTGGAATCAACGAATCGAACATTCCGCAGTTGGTTAACACAGGTATTCATGGATTAGCCTTGGTATCAGCGATATGTCACGCTGAAAGCCCAAAACAAGCGACCCAAGATTTGTTGTTTTTGATGGGAGAGTGAGTTTGTGGTGGCTAGAAAACAAATGAGACTCGTCATTTGTTTTCTAGTTAGAGCGCATTAAAGCGCTCGATGCAGTAGCCAGTAAAATTTGTGGTCTAACTTACTGAATACACAGAGCAACCGTGCCGATGACCATAAGAACGATCGCAGCGTACCAACCGTATTGTGCTGTTTTATCAGCAACAAACACCTTAATGTAGTTGATCTCTTCATGCGCCATTGCGATGAAGTCCGTGTAGTTAATCGATAACTCACGGCTAGCTTCTTTCAGGTCTTGTTGAAGCTTGTTGAAAGACTCATCGATGAAGCCCTTTGTTTCCGAAGCAGACGGAGTAGCAGTTAACGCAAGGCTATTCCAAACCGCCATACGCGATTCATATTCGCTTTCACTGACACAATTAAGTACGCGTAAATCATACTCTCGTTTGTTACGCTCTTTACCCATTTTCTCAGGGCAAATATTTCTTAAAACGTTCACGACAAATTTTCCAAAAGGTTCATTTAGATATAAAAAAGCACTCAAAGAGCGCTCATAAACTGGGTGCGAATTAATATTCAAAAAGTGATCTATTTGAAACCGATATAAGCAACGGCAAGGCTGAGCGCTTATCTGGGAGATTTGAAGTTGGGTCAGTGGTGTTAAAGAACGATTTGGGTCTGTCTATATTCGTTTGAAAAGACAAACCCGTTGGGATCGCATAGTAGTTATGTCACTTTGGGACATCAACTAGGGTGTTTTATCCACACGACAAAGATATTTATCGGCAAGATAAGCAGAAATGAGGTAGCGGTGGTGAGTCCCACGTCGATATTGAATCTATGAATTGACGATGAGTGAAGAACAGGGGAGGTTAGTTAGCCTGCCATTGATTGTATTGCAGTGAGTGCCTCTTAAGCTGCTCAATAAGGCTGGTGAGAACTGGGCCGTTGATGTGGCTGCGAGACACCAAACATCCCACTGGAGTAATCCAACCACCATGCTCGTGCGAGACAGGCAACGCCACAAGATCGCCTTTTTGAATGCCTTCCATCACCATCATCTCGGGCACATTTGCCCAACCCACGTTCTGTTCAACGAGATCAACAATGGTCTTGTGGTTGTTCGCATACCAAAGCATCGAGCTAATACCGTAGGTGAACCACAATTCGCGCTGCTTTGAACTGCGATGTACACATTGGCGATAACGTTTGAGGTCCGAGTCTTGTACTACGGACATGCGACTCAGTTCGTGAGTGGCAGAGCTAACAGTTAGGAAACGCGCTTGGCCTAGCAAAAAGAAATCCATATCGACCTTCAGTTCGCCATCCGCGTAGATGATGCCAATCTGTGCATTTCCTCGTCTTACTAGGTCTTCAACATCAAAGGTTGAGGTGGTAATGATATCGAAGTGTGTGATTGGAAACTGATCGGCTAGTGAGCTGATTATCTTGATGAAATTTGTATCTATGATGCTTTCGTCAATGGCAATGATCAGTTCGTGCTCATCTTCCTGTGTCAGGGATTCTACTTTTTGATCGAAGTACTTTTTCTGGTCAAGAATCGACTTAGCCACAGGCAATAGCGCTTTACCTGTATTGGTCAAAACGGGGATGTTTTTCTCTCGGTTAAACAGCTCTTGGTCAATGGCAATTTCGAGGTTGGCTATCGATTGGCTTACCCCAGACTGAGCTCGTTTCAGTTTGCGAGCGGCGGCAGAGAAAGAGCCACTTTCACACACCGTGACGAAGACTTTTAGTTGCTCAAAACTGTACATGTTATCTCTCGCTCAATACAAAATGGGGTACTTATACTTAAGCTATCACTAAACGTGATGGCTGTTAACTTTCTCTTATTGTTTTCGGTGACATAATTTCGGTAAGTCCACCATGTTATAAATTGCTATAGGAATGTATGAGTACGTTAGAGAGAGTTTTCCACTCGGTGTTGTTTGAAGTATTGGCCGTCACACTGTCAATTATAGGTTTAGCGATATTTACTGATCACGATGTGAATGCCTTATCAGGAACCATGATAGTTGTTGCGACTATCGCGATGATTTGGAACTACTGTTTTAACCGTATTTTTGATCGTTATTTCACGGGTGAAAAATCAAAGCGTTCGCTCAAATTACGTGTTTTTCATGTCGTGCTATTTGAGGCTGGCTTGTTGATCGCGACAATCCCTGTGATGGCATACTTACTTAACGTGGGGTTATGGCAAGCATTTTTGATGGACATCGGCGTGACCATTTTTATTACCATTTACGCGTTTGTGTTTAATCTGATTTATGACCATGTTCGAGCATTCTGGGTACGCAGAGGGGAGCTAGCCGTTCAGTAATCTACCAAGTCAGTAAACACGAGCTTGGCCACTAACCGTTTGTTTATTCGTTATTTTGACGGAGATATTCGGTTAGTAGGCCTAGGTAACCCGGCACTGGTTGGCATTCAAAGTGGCGGTCTCGAATCTTTTCAATCTCTTCCGCTTAATAGTTAGTGTAACCCTATGCACTTATTGTTCGATATGTAATTTGAATTTGTATGTGTCGTAAAATGGTAAATATCTTAATCAAAACTTAGCCATCATAGTCATTCGCCCATCACCAGAGCAAACTATGAACAAGTTAAGTTATGACCGAAAAATGCCGCTATACGTGGTGTCTGCACTTGTCCTCAATATGGCATTTAGCTTGTGGTTGCTGAGTATTGCTTCTACGTCAGCCATGGTTTTTTCGGTGTGTGCGTTGTTTTTACTTAGCACTCTTATTACCGCACGCCTTTATCGACATGAAATGGCTCAAAGCAAGAATAACTTGTCGGAAGCGATCATTGATGGTGTCGCAGGTTTTATTGTCCTCGATAGTCAATTGAGGGTCATACAAGTGAATCAACAATTCTCTCGGGTTTCAGGTTATGCCTTTGACCAAGTCGAATCTCGTCCGATTTCTGATCTCTGTTTTATGAATAACAGCAGCCTAATCACGACCATTACTCGCTCACTGAAGGAAAACCAGAGATGGAAAGGTGAGTTGAGTGGCGTCAGTCGACTTGGTGAGCAGTTTACCGTAAACGTTGTGGTGGAAAAGCTAACTGAAATTCTGCCGCACAATAACAAGTACGTGGTGACCTTTACGGATATTAGCCGACGCAAGATATTGGAGCGTCGATTAAGAATGCTGGTGGAAACGGATTCACTGACAGGGTGCTGGAATCGACGCCGCTTTGATAACGACTTAAAACATTATTCTAACCTGGCAGAGCGTTATGGTTACACACATTCCTGTTTTGCGTTAGTGCATGTGTTTTTCCCTGAGCCTAAATCGGCGTTCTCTTGCACCACTCGAAAAGAAACAGCGTTGGTATGCGGCCTTTAGAGCGATGATTATCTCCTATCCAGTGGTGTGTTTTTTCTTTATTTTTCAAATATCTGAAGCTTTGCTGACAATGATGTTCATTGCGTTGTTATCGTTGATGATTACGTCAGAGAAGTCGATAAAGTTGAGCGCTTTTCTGGTGATAAGTAACGGTATCGGGGGATTGCTGGCGATTGCTGCTTTTTCAATTCTTTCTATAGTACCCAACATTGTCTTCTATTCTTTGTTTATAGGACTTATTGCCATTCTTATGGCTACCAAGATCTACACGGTTCCCGAAAAAGCACCTATTTTCGCCACTGCATTTAGTACGTTGCTCGTACTTGTTGGTAGCACATTGATGAGCTCCGGTGATATCGATAGCAACACCCTTATACGCATATTCCAATTAGTGTTAATTGGCATATATATGATTTTGGCTTCTCTATTCCTAGAAACACGGAATTGGAAGTTCCTACAAAATCAGCCTTAATTTTGTCTAACAAGGACGTCTCATGAAGTTAACCGATGATTTTTCAAAACAGGCTATAGACGCTGCCATCAAGATCGCAGCGATTGCCATGCTCGTGTATTGGTGTTTTTCGATTTTGCGCCCATTCATTCTTTTGGTGATATGGGGTGCGATCATTGCGACTGCGTTGTATCCAGTGGCGGTCGCCATTTCAAATAAAACCGGGATGTCGAAAGGTAAAGCCAGTGCATTGCTGAGCTTTATTGGTGTGATTCTTCTATTTATTCCTTTGGCGGCGCTTTCTTCTGGTATCTACACCAGCGCGACTGACCTGATGACAGGCCTTCAAGATGGCACATTGTCATTGCCTAAACCGAAAGAGTCCTTACAAGATATTCCATTAATAGGGGAAAAGGTTTATTCAACCTTGGTTGCCGCCTCGAACAATATTGAAGGCACTTTCATAAAGTATGCAGACGAAGTTAAACAGTTCGCGACGAAAGCCGCTTCTGTTCTTGGCTCGTTAGGTGGTGGCTTCATTCAGTTCATTATCTCTACCATCATTGCTGGTGCATTCATGAGCAATGCGGATAAATGCAAAACTGGTGTGACTCACTTAGTGGCGCGTTTAACGGGCGGTAAAGGTGAAGAATTGGTAGAGCTTTCTAAATCGACCGTGCGAAGCGTTGTGCAAGGTGTGATTGGTGTGGCTGTGATTCAATCCATGATGTCGGCAATCGGTTTGGTGATTGCAGGCGTTCCTGCGGCTGCGTTTTGGGCGCTAGCTGTGCTGCTCATTGCGATAATCCAACTGCCACCGATTCTTGCTCTATTACCTGCGATCATCTACATGTTCAGCGTTGAATCGACACTGGCGGCGAGCTTGTTCTTAGTGTGGTGTATTTTAGTGAGCGGCAGTGACGCTATCTTGAAGCCAGTACTGCTGAGCCGTGGCTCTCACATTCCAATGTTGGTAATTCTATTGGGTGCGCTGGGCGGAATGGCGATGTCAGGCATCGTCGGTCTGTTTGTCGGTGCTGTGATACTGAGTTTAAGTTATGAGCTGATGATGGCGTGGCTTGGACTTGAAGAGAAAAATCAACAAGAAACTGAGAAAAAACCTGCAGAGGTCGAGGGAAAATAGATGAAGCCAGTCTCTAAAGACGACAACTTCTACTTCTTATTCTATGCGCTGTTGGTGTTGTTTTTTGGTTGCGCGGTGATGCAGCAGTTTTATCCGCAAGGCCAGAAAACAATCCTATTTCTTATCATTATTACGTTGGCGAGTTCAATTGCCGGTATTCATAAAGAGCGAGCCTTGTATCGCTCTTGGTACGGGCTGTTATTGATTACGGCGCTCGTGTCTGGCGTGTTTTCATTTTTGGAAGGCTATAACCTGTCGATAGTGACGCTATCGGCGTTGGCTGTGTTCTTGTTTTCACACATTTACTCGGCGTTGAAGCAGGTGATGAAAGCCAAAACGGTGACACCCAATCACATCATCGGCTCAATCTGTATCTACTTGTTGTTAGGGTTTGCTTGGTCGACCATCTACTTGTTAATTTTAGAGATCTTTCCTAATGCCTTTAACGGGTTAGAAGAGCAAGTCTGGCTGACGAACTTGTTTAATGCGATGTACTTTAGCTTTATCACCTTGACTACGGTTGGTTACGGCGACATATCACCAGCTCTGCCTATTGCTCAATTCTTTGTGTTTATGGAATCCATTATCGGCAGCTTTTACTTAGCTATCATGGTGGCGAGTTTGGTGAGCATTCGACTTGCACAGTCTCAGTCCCAATAGAGCATTTACAAATAATAGAGCACATACAAACAAGCCCGGCAATCGCCGGGCTTGTTCTATTTTATGAGCTCAAAAGTCTCTTTAAGTTTGAACTCTGTGTGGGCGATGAACCTTAAGCTTCAGTGCCTTGAATCTTCTCTAATTCAGCGATAGTTGTTTGCGATACAAGCTGACCATCCATGTAATAGGTAACGTTTTGACCGTCTTTGATGCCCGTTAGAGTCGCTGTTTCACCAGATGTATAGACGATGTCCATTTGAATCGTGTTTTCGTCGATCTTAATCATCTCACCCGTTTCAATGGTGCGATTGTTAGAAATTGGGCCGACAGGGGCTTCTTTCAGGCTTGGGTCCAGCTCATCGTTCACTTTGAAGTGCGTGTCTGTTTTTGTATCAAATACGTGTGGTGAACCGCTGATAGGGTTTTTACCTGTCCAGAATTCAAGTGAGTTGAATACCACATAGTCTGCTGCGGTAGTAATACCGTATACAGGCGCTAATAAGAAGTTTACACCTGCACGGGCATAGCGGTTATCGACAACTTCAACGTTAAATTTCATCACTTTCCCTGTTACGGCGTTGCTGCCGATACAACCAGTTAGCGCAGAAGCCAAAACCGTTAGTCCTACAATTTTAAGTGCAATCTTTTTCATTTTAGTACCTGTATAAGTTAGAAGTCTGTTTCGTTGGAACAGGTGTAGTATGGTTTTTATTCGATGGTCAGTTTTACCATTTAGCGCCACTGACGATATAAAATGCACTCGGACTTTTGGCATCAAGCTAGGTATAAAACTGGGCACAAAAAAAGCGCGACCTAATAGGGCGCGCTTTGGGGTATTTAGATAAGTCGTAATGAAAACAACGACTCCCATATAGAATTACTTCATCACGTAGGTATAAGCCGATACGACAAGCCAGCGGAAAAATCGAAATAAAAGGGTAGTGGCTTTAAAGGCAAACTTGGCAATGGATACCATTGCTTCTGAACCAATGCTCACGCACTTATGCAAATCGGATTCTTTGTATTCTGAATAGGTCATCTGTTTTCTCATTTCTCGCGCTTGTCTTTCATAGGTAAGTAACGACTCCTGTCTGGCGATATCCCCTGAGCGCGTAATGTACGAACTTTCGCCGATAGAGATTTACCATTTTATGCCAAGTGGGTTAATAACTAGCCAAAAGAGAAAGGGCTGAGAGAATTTAACGGCATAGCGAGGTGTAACTGATCAAGTTACCGAAAAAACGAGGGTAATAATGGTATGATCGCGGGCTCAGCACCATAAGTGATAAAGAATAGGAAACAGAATGACTCACCTTACCGAACAGCAAGAAGCTGCAATGGCGACGTTTAAAGAAAACTTACACCTTCCAAATGGTGGTTTTCATAAACTGATTATCGAGCTAAGTAAGGAGTATCAGCTGCCTTTCCAAAAGGTGCGTGCGGTTTTAAAGAAAGCTCAAAAAGATGTTGAACGACAAATACGAGAAGATTTTACCAGCGTTGATGACACAGTACTGAGCCAAGCGAATTGGGTAAACATCATTAAGTCGAAGCTTGTTGACTTAGCGGAAGAAAACCAAACGGTCATGGATAAGCTGCAACAAAACCTGAAGTATCAAAAAGTGTTGTCGGCAACCGAGGGTTCAATCGCAAGCGAAGACGAACGTGACGAGTTGATTGAAGAGTTGATTCAAGCTTATGAGAAAGAGGTGTTCAAACCGTTACTGGCGATGTTGCATACAACGAAGCTGTATTGGAAGTTAATGCTGGTGGATGAGACATGTAAGATGAATGAGGAGAATCGTGAGAAGTTCAGTGATTACCCTCAACACATGCAAGCTGCAGAACACTTATATACTCTTGATCAGAAGTTAAGGTCGATGCCGTTAACTTATTAGTCCATGAATGCACTGATAATGACTCAATGGTGATTTAGAGTTTGATATAAGTTGGTTTCAATAGAAGTACGATAACCTAGCTAGCGTTAGCCGCGTGTGAAATGCAAAAAGGGCTAGGTTTCAGATCTGTTTTACTTCTACTCTATTTTGTTCTGCTAGAGCGAATTGAGGGTGACATCTTTTACATCTTTGGGACTAGATGGTGTTTCTTTTGTAGCCTTTGGGAAACGCTATAGGAGTGTGAAATGTCCTAGGGTGTTTCCGTTGCCTGAAACGATAGTTCCGATGCTTTCTCGTTCATTAAATTCAAAGTCAATGAGATAGCTGTGATGTTGTAGCTTGGGCAATATGTGGCGGTGGAGTATATCGCTATTGAGCTGTCGAATCTCGGTGACCCATGAAATCTCTTCTTTGTGTAAATCTATTTTAATCTTGAGCATTTATTACCTTTTCATAGACAGGATCTTA
>NZ_JBFRTR010000142.1:0-1821 GCF_041474215.1 Vibrio sp. 10N.222.52.C12 | reverse complement strand
CCGCCAACTGCGCCACCGTGAAGCTGCTTGACGCGACGCCGTTCACTAAGATTGTGCCGTTGCTCGCGTTGCCGACCGTGAAGGTCACGCCTGTGTCTGTATCGTCAACGTCTGTATAACCCAAGTCAGCTGCCGAGATCGTGTAGCTGCCTGCCTCGTCCACTTCCGCCGCCAGATCGCCTGTCAGCTCCGGCGCATCATTCACTGGCGTCACCGTCAAGTTGAAAGTGCTGTCTACCGGTGTGCTACCATCTTCGTTGCCGTCTTCAACATTCACATCGAACGACGCCGACTTGGTTTCGCTGCCGTCATGTTTGAACGTCACTTCACCCGCCGCCAACTGCGCCACAGTGAAATGGTTCGACGGAACACCGCCGACTAAAATTGTGCCGTTGCTCGCGTTGCCGACAGTGAAGTTCACACCTGTGACAGTATCATCAACGTCCGTGTAGCCCAGATCCTCAGCCGTAATGGTATAGCTGCCTTCTTCATCCACTTCACCCAACAGATCGCCTGTCAGCACTGGTGCATCGTTCACAGGAGTGATATTAAGCGTAACTTCTGCTTCATCTTCCCCACCGTTCCCATCGGTCACTTTATATTTAAAAGTTGCCTCACCGTTATAGTCGGTATCCGGTGTGAATGTAATTGTATTGTCTGTGTAGTCGACAAACAGTTCACCATTAGCCGCGGAGGTAATTGAACCGACAACAATTGAGAGCTCATCACCATCAATGTCAGTATCATTCGCCAACAACTCATCAAAAGAAATCGTGATAGACGTGTCTTCAGCAGTAACAAGTTTAGATTGATTAATACCTGTCACTGTAATGTTATCTAACAACGCACCATAGCTATCTGAAGCTCCAGCACCTGCAAATGTAAGGTCCGTAACGTCCCTTTGGACTTCGAACTCAGCCGTGATCTTATACCAACCATTTGCGTCAGGTTGCCCTATTTGGACATTAAGTCCGTCGGCACCCGATAGAGATCCATCGGCGTGAACAGTAACTAACGTGTCACCGACTTTAAACGTCATGTCAGAAGATGAATTACCGTCTCGTCGAGGGTTGTAATCAAATTCAACACGCACGCTATCTTGGTCTGACGTATTAATATTTGTTGTGATCGCGGTGTTTTGATGAGCATCAAGCTCAGCGAGGTAGTCACCGTCTGTCGCTTCAGCTATGAGACCGTCACGCTGAATCTCTAGACCATTTGTTGCTTCCCAATCATCTAGTTCGTCGCCAGTTACTACAGTCCAACGACCTGTGTTTGTCATGTTTTCAAAGGACTCAGAGAAGAGCAGCGTCTCACTATGAGTTTCATATGTGTCATCAATCGCTACTGGACCGTCGTTGGTGCCTGTCACGGTAATGGTTAAGGTATTGGTTTGATTGACCGTGCCATCGCTTGCGGTGTAGGTGAACACCACGTCCGCGGTCGCTCCTGTGGCCAACGCTTGAGAATCGCTGCCGTCCGCCACAAAGCTGTAGCTGCCATCGCCACGAATGGTCAATGTGCCGTAATCATTGCTTATCACTGTGTCGCCACTGTCTGCCACGGCGGTTGCGGTGCCCGTAGTACCGTTCAAAATACCCGTGACGTTCAATGAGTCGCCATCGACATCGCTGTCATTGGCCAACACGCCGTCTTCTGCACTGACCGTTAAGGTCGCGTCTTCATTCACCGCGCCCACATCGGCGGTTAACTGAGGCGCATCGTTGGTGCCTGTCACGGTAATGGTTAAGGTATTGGTTTGGTTGACCGTGCCATCGCTTGCGGTGTAGCTGAACACCACGTCCGCGGTCGCTCCTGTGG
>NZ_JBFRTR010000141.1:0-11377 GCF_041474215.1 Vibrio sp. 10N.222.52.C12 | reverse complement strand
ATATTATTAATTTAATGATACTAGAAATATACTTACCAGATAATACGTAATATCTGGTAAGTATATTAAATAAGAAAATGGCCGCTTATAGCGACCATTTGATATTAAAAATACGAGTTAAGGGGTATGAATCGCGCCATCAGGAAGGCGACTTTGAGTCCACTCGTGGGGGCGATACATAACAGGGAACTCGGCTGCAACCTCTCGGTCGATTTCAACACCAATACCTGCGATTTCAGAAGCGTATAAGTAGCCATTAATTGGCTCTGCAGCGTTCGGGAATACCTTGTGTGTATTCTCGTTGTACTCGACATGTTCTTGAATGGCAGCATTGTGTAAATGCACATTCAAATGCGTGTTTACCGCTGCGCCAATTGGCGTCATATCTGGCGGGCAATGCCATGCAATACGAACACCGAAGTTCTGACATAGATGGCCGAGTTTCAGAGCTGGGGTAATACCACCAATCTGTGAAACATGGCAACGAATGAAATCAATGCGGCGGTTAGCAATCAATGATTTCCACTCTTCAGGGTTATTAAATAACTCCCCTAAACCTAATGAAACTGAGCTCTGGCTGCGAATATTATCCAACCATTCCGTTTGATTTGGCGGCAGAATATCTTCAATGAAATACGGCTTATATTGCTCGACTTCCTTCGCAAATTGTATCGCTTGGTTCGGGAATAGGCGCTCATGAACATCATGAAGAATATGGAATTGGTTACCATATTTCTCTCTCAGCGACTTAAACATCGTTAGAGTATTGTCCATGTACTGATCTTGGTCGTAGTACGAACCTTCAGTCGGGTTTTGAGTGGTATGCAAATCCGTTGGAACGCCGCCATAGAAACCAAGCTGACAACGAATGTGCTTGTAGCCTTTGTCTAGGAAAGATTCCACCAGCTCATAAATCCCTTCCATCGTGTCGCTCGTCGCGTGTGTGTATACAGGAATAGCATCACGAGACTTACCACCAAATAACTGGTGTAACGGCATACCCGCCAATTTGGCTTTAATATCCCACAGTGCCATATCAACACCGGAAATTGCATTATTGATAACAGGGCCATTTCGCCAATAAGCGTTGACCATCATCATTTGCCATAAGTCTTCAATATTATTGGCGTTTTTACCAATAAGAATAGGTTTTAAATATTCATCGACCATTGTTTTTACAGCAAGCGGTCTTTGTTGGAATGTCGCACAACCAAACCCTGTCACGCCTTCATTCGTTTCAACTACCACGGTAATGAGGTTGTGTCTGTCTGGTTTAGTAATAATACAATGGATATCAGATATAATAGTTTCTTTCACAATTAAATAACCTAAACTTAAGTCAACTCCTATTATCTAACCGCTTTAAAAACCACATTTCAAGCGCTAATTTTGCGTAAAAATAATTGGTACGTTAAGTGATTTTTTTTGATAACCAAAACATACCAATTGGCCAAAAACGGTGAAAAAATAATTTTTCGGATTTTAAGTGTGATTGAGATCTCTTTTTACTCCGTTGGATTTAAATTGGTTGTCGTTATGATTGCTCGAGTTAAATATATTCCAATAACAGGTGTAGTATGCAAATGGTAGAAAAAAGTGATGCCGTTATTAATAACTCGAAGTCATCATCGAAGAAGAAAAATTTCAAAGAAAATATACAGTTATTAATCACTGCACTTGGTGGTGAAGACAATATCGTGAGTATCACGCACTGTATGACAAGGCTGAGATTCAAATTAGCAGACGAGTCGCTGGTAGACGAAGAAGCAATCAAGCAGATCGCAGATGTGAAAGGTGTGGTACTTCAACAAGGCCAAACTCAAGTCATCATCGGTGTTGAGGTCGAGAAGTGGTTCAACGCGCTATCAAACACTCAACAAGCTGACGCTAATCCGGCTGATGAACTAGAGAAAGGCAAGCTGTTCCAAAGCGTGATGCGTATTGTCGCAGGCATCTTTGGTCCGGTTGTACCCGCAATCGCTGGCGCGGGTATGTTGATGGGCCTGTTGTCTGGTCTTATTGCAACCAATGTTATCTCTGAAACCTCAGACACAGTTTATTTCTTCCGCTCGATCTCTGTTGCTGTGTTCTTCTTCTTACCTATGCTGGTTTCTTTCTCTGCCGCTAAGGTATTCAAAGTAAACGAATACATTGCGCTTGCTGTCTCTTCAGCAATGCTAGCGCCTCTGCTTGTTGATAAAGCAACAATGCTAAAAGACGCAGGCGCTGCTCCGGAGCTGACCGTTCTTGGCGTGGTTCCTATTGAGCTGCTCAACTACGGCGGCGCGATTGTTCCTGCGATTCTAGCAATCTGGTTATTGTCTAAAGTGACTCCGTTAGTTGACCGCCTAGTTCCTTCTTCTGCGAAGCCTGTATTTACACCACTGCTTGCCTTTACGGTAACTTCGACCATCACGCTATCATTTGTTGGCCCTGCTGGTATCTGGCTAAGTAATGGCGCAGGTTGGGTGATGAGCTCACTACTGGAAATCTCTCCGACGTTAACAGGCTTTGTGTTTGGTCTAACTCGCCCGATCACCATCGTATTTGGTATCCACCACAGCATGACGCCAATCAGCCTGAACAACTTTGCACTGTATGGTAAGGATCTACTTATGCCAATCATGTGTTTGGGTAACATGGCAATTGCTGGCGCGACAATGGCTATCTGGCACAAGCAACGTAAAACGGTTTCTAAAGAGCAATCTTCAATTACGATGGGCTCAAGTGTTACCGCTATCTTAGGCATCACGGAACCGGCTCTATTTGGTGTACTCACGAAATACACCAAAGCGATGATGACCGCGAGCTTGGCTGCAGGCTTGTTCGGTGCTATCTCGGTAACAATCGATACGCACTTAACAAGCTACATTCTTTCTTCTGTATTCAGCTTGCCAGCTTACCTTGCAGGCGGTACGCAAAACTTCATTCAAGCACTGATGGGCGTGGTGGGTGTATTTGCACTGTCTTTCGTCCTAACGATGTTGTTCGTAAAACTAGACAACAAGTAATCGGCTAGTCTCACTCCCGTAAGATTAGAATCGAAAAAGCATGACCATATCTCATTATGGTCATGCTTTCCTCAATACGAACAAACCCAACCTTTCCTTTCTAAGGCTATATTATGACCCACATCGCAATCATCGGTGAGTGCATGATTGAACTGAATGGGGCTCCATTTGGCGACATGCATCAAAGCTATGGTGGAGACACATTAAACGCGGCAATCTACTTGAACCGCAGCGCTGCGGTTAGCAACCCCATGAACTGCAATAACACTGCGAATCCAGCGATGCGAACTAGCTATGTCTCGGCGCTTGGCTCTGACGCTATCAGCCAAGAGATGCTTAACCGATGGCAAGATGAAGGACTATCAACCGAATTCGTGCTTATTGACGAGCAGCGTTCACCCGGGCTCTATCTCATTCAACTCGACGATGTTGGTGAGCGCACCTTCCTATACTGGCGCAACGATTCGGCGGCTCGCTACATGGTACAGCACCCCGATTTCGATAAGATAGCCAACCAACTTCACGATGTTGATATGGTGTTTCTGAGTGGTATTTCCCTCGCGATATTGCCACACAGCGATCAGTTAAAGTTACTCACTATCATCGAAGGCCTACGTGAACATGGCGTTACCATCGCCTTTGATAGTAACTATCGACCAAAGTTGTGGAGCTCAGAGGCCGCAACTAAAGAATGCTATCTATTAGGCTATAAAACGACCGATATAGCCCTAGTCACATTCGATGATGAACAACTGTTGTGGAGCGATCAAACGCCACAAGACACCATAACAAGGCTGCATACGCTCGGTGTCAAAACCGTTGTTGTCAAGCTTGGTGCTGAAGGCTGCTTGATCAGCGAAAACCCCGCAAATGAGCCAGTAAAAATCACAACGACACCTGTCGAGACTGTGGTTGATAGCACCTCTGCTGGCGACTCTTTTAACGGCGGTTTCTTATCTTGCTATCTCGCTGAAGGTTCTATTGAAGAAGCCTGCCATCAAGGTAATGCATTAGCCAGATTGGTGATTCAACATAATGGCGCAATCATCCCAAAATCCATCACCGACACTCTTTCAAACTGATATTAAGAAGTAAACCCATGTCTACAATTAACGAACAGCTAAACGCACTTAAAGTTATCCCTGTTATCGCCATTGATAACGCAGAGGATATTATCCCTCTAGGCAAAGTATTGGCTGAGAATGGGCTTCCCGCCGCTGAAATTACGTTCCGTTCAGACGCCGCTGTTGAAGCTATCCGACTGCTTCGCCAAGCACAGCCTGACATGCTGATCGGCGCGGGCACCATCTTGAACCATAAGCAAGCACTCGCAGCAAAAGAAGCGGGCGCAACGTTTGTGGTATCACCGGGCTTTAACCCGAACACAGTTAAAGCATGCCAAGAGATCGGCATCGATATCATTCCAGGTGTGAACAATCCAAGCACCGTTGAAGCGGCATTAGAGATGGGCCTAACAACCTTGAAGTTCTTCCCAGCAGAAGCATCTGGCGGCATCAGCATGGTGAAATCGCTCGTTGGCCCATACGGCGATATTCGACTCATGCCTACAGGCGGTATCACGCCATCAAACATCGATAACTACTTAGCAGTGCCTCAAGTATTAGCCTGCGGTGGTACATGGATGGTCGACAAGAAACTCGTTGAAAATGGAGAGTGGGATGAGATTGCCCGCTTAACACGCGAGATTGTCGAGCAAGTGAATCACTAGTCTATGTCATTCAGGTAAACAGAGCCTGTTTAATTTCTAACAATAAAGCCACAGCACTTTGGTGAGGCTTAATTATATGATCCGCCTCACTCTCAAGCCCTTAAGCTTAGAGTCGGCTCTCAGAGTGAGGTGAACCAAATATCTTCTATCCATACTTTAGGTATCGACCTAGGTAAACATTGCTTCTATGCTATCGCACATAACCGTTGTGAGGTGGAGGCGCTTCGTCGCAACCGACTCTTAACCTTTCTAAGTGAAATAGAACCAGCAACTATTGCTTTTGAAGCCTATAGCGATACTAGTTTGATCTCACACAGAGTTTAACCTCAGCCAGCTGTCCAAAAAGGAGTCATAAAGCAACAGAACTAACACTCACAGAAAGAAGTGACGCTGAGTGGTTATCAAGGCTTACTTCTGCTCTACTGACCTTTATGAGCATTCAACCTTGGATGTCTTAACTGTTCAAAAAATACATTCACACAGACAAGTAATGGGACCCCTACTAGCATTCCCATAGAGCCCCATAGCCAACCCCAAAATACAAGCCATACAAATAAAATCAGCGGATTGAGACTAAACCTTTTCCCCAGTAATGTAGGAGTAACCAATTGGCTTTCTATCAAATTAATCGCCAGGAAGATCGCAGCGACCGTCAATGCGTAGCTAAACGACTCAAACTGTATAAAAGAGACTAAAGCAAAGCACGTAACTGAAACCATCGGGCCAAGATAGGGGATAAAATTCATTAAGCCTGCAAAAGCGCCCCAAAGGAAAGGGTCTTGCAATCCCATCATATAAAAAGCAAAGCCAACAGTGAGTCCTAAGCAAACATTAATGATGGTGATGGCGCCTATGTAACGAGACAAATCCTTTTGAACAACTTTAACCAATTCAACAGCCCTACGCTTATCTGAAAAGCATTCAAAAAGAGATAAGCTTTGAGAATAAATTTTTCGACCGTAATTCATCATGAAATACGCCATAAGAAACGCAACCAACAACTGAGTAACAATGGTTGGTGTTGTCGTAAGCACTGATTCTATAATGGAAAAAGCCGTGTTATTGGTAAGCCCATCATTGGTAACAGTACTACTCATGGAGAACCCGGTGGCGTCAGTTAAGCGACTGTTTTGAGTAACCTCACTCACTTCATTAGATACATTCTCAACCAACATTGGTAATTTTGACCACCATTGCTGAGCGGGCTCACTCAACATATTCAAACTAATCACAACAAAGCCAATAAAACCAATAAGTACAGCCATTACGTTAATGACTCGAGGGATACCGAAGCGAGTAAGGTAGTTAACTAGAGGGCTACATAGCAAAGAAATAAAAGCACCAAAGATGATTGGCAACAAAAATGGCTTGGCGATATGTAATGTAAAAATAGACATCATGAGAACAGCAAGGAGCATAAAACTAGTTTGCAACACACTTCGTTGTCTAAGAATACTGTATTTTTTTGATGTCATTTTATTCCTATGAATAGGAGGTTTTGTTTTTGAGGCTTCGTCAATTTGAATCAGGCACTCGATACCGTCAGCCAACACTAACTTGAATTAAAAATGATGGTTACTTAAGTAAATTAAGTATTAGCGATAGCTGTTTATAACCAAAAACAGACGATTTAAAACGATGAGTTCGATTCAAAATTACAACACCAAGGCCTGTGATGCCAAGAGCATACAAGGGGTACTTGTGAACAAACTCTTTTCCTTTGTGACGAATAAGTCCCATACAAAGTGCAACTTGACGAGCTCTACTTCTCCCCTCAAGTCTTTTCATTTGAATCTGTCTTTGTCGATTCTTGAGTGCTGACATGTAACCCCTCCTTCAATTGCTCTTTCGTACATTCAAAACCTATAAATTGCTTTAAGTAACTAGAACGAAGTACCAAGCATATTAGAATCAAACCGAGTGTGAATATAAACGCGCCGTAACCCGCTAACAGATTCAAAGTGAAGTAGTAGATCACTACTCCAGCACCGACGGCGATACTAAAAAGAAACAGCGGTAACAACGCAACAAAGAGGAGCTGAAACACAAGACGCTTTTTAAATGCATCAACACTATTGCGAAACTCCAATAAGAAAAGCTCTAAGGTCGATTGAGACCATTGCTGGGTATGTGTCTGTAATATAGCTAAGTCTTTCCACAATCCATTTAACTCAGAAGCAGAACGTTTAAGATCATCCACCTTACGATCGCTCGATTTATCATTGGCAGAGTTTACTGGATCATTTTGACTATTTACCTGCATAACGGTGCTCTCTCAATTGCGATGTTGATATATGGCTATTTGATTAACTTCGAGACAGCCCAACCAGCGAGAAACGCACAGCCAACACTCAATAATGGACGCTCTTTAATGATGTTTTCCGCTTTCTCAGACGTGTTCTTCACACTTTCAGAGCTGGCCTCGAGAGTTTCATGGACCGCCTCTTTCACATTTTCGATAACTTCTACTGCGGCCTCTTCAGCTTTTTCATAAGTTTCTTCAATTTGTTGTTTGGCTTCTGAATTTTTAGCGTTTGACTTTGGCATAAGTTTTCTCCTTATTTGATTATCATAAGCCAGAGAATAATATTAATCTCTAGCTACTTTAATAATCAATGCTAGCATCGTGCCAACTTTCACAAGTACCAGAATAATTGAAGATAAGCTCCCATATCATTAATAAATGGCATTAATCAATGTAATAATTTCACTAGAAAACATCTATTAATGTATTTTTTACAAAAACAAAGTAAAACCTTAGACGAAACAAGCTGAATATAGGGTTATTAATTGGCATAAAAAATGCAATAAACCAAATACAGCTTAGAACCAAATGAGGATTCATGAGAAACCAAAGTATATTATCTATTGTTAACCTGATAAAAAGTGGAAATATTATTTACGAAAAAGCGATATCCAACATAAGAAGTGAAAAGATGGCAAAAAATCTTTTTGATATCTACACGGTAAAGAAATGTGCAGAGTTAAAGTTACAATCTTTAACTTACTACTCAAAAATACATCAAGAACAGATACCCGCTAGTTATACGATAAATGCCAGAGAGCGCTGTATTGAAGCGGAAGATACAAAAGGTAAAAACAATCAAGAGCTCTATTTAAAGCACCTAGAAGGTGTCGAGACAAAGATCATTTCCGACATTGAATCACTGCTAGAAACTAACCCTGATTTAGAAGGGAGAAGAAGATTAAAAGTGGTAAAAAATGAAATGGAATCATGTCGAGACCAAATACACAACATGCGTCAGAATTAGTTATTAGCGAATGATGGTTGGAAATCAGAATCAAAGAAAAGGCTTATTTTAATTATTATAAATCAACTGAAATTATAAATACTACTGAGATAAAAAGGAGTAATGATATGTTGTTTAAAAAGGACAATGATCCCCTTGAGGTAATTCACTATAAAGGCATAGAAAAAATACTATGTACATTGAAAGATCACTACTTCTCATGTGTTGACCTAATTGAACAGAAAGCACATGGGAACATTGCAAGAGCTGCAAATCGATTTATAAAAGTTGAACGTTCATTAATAAACGAAGTAAACACCAAGTTCTGCATTAACAATGAAGTTAATGACAATGACATATTGAGTCAGCCCCCTGCGTTAATTGTTAGTTATAACGATATGTACCAGAGTAATTTAAGCCTAATTTCTTACCTCAAAAACACTATTAGAAAGTTTAACAATCAACATATGTCTGCTTTTTTCTCCTATTGGGTTGCGGCGTTGCAAGTTGAAAATGATGAGATAGCAAAGCATTTGTAACAGATATAACCCATCTAAAATAGATACGATTAATTAACTTGAGAAGAGAATCAAAGCCTACAACACAATCATTAAACAGTGGGAATAATCTAGGTTTAATTCTGATCTAATTCTGACATCACTCAAAATAAAAAGCGTCGAGGCATATTGCCTTGACGCTTTTTTACGAGAGGGACCGCTATGTTATTCTAGGAAGCGTCATCGACAGCCCCAGTCATCATTCTAGACAGACTTTTACCGCCTTTGGGATCAAAATCAAGTGTTCTAATCGGAAACGGTATTGTCATTCCAGCCTCTGATAATGACTCTTTAACCGCTATAATACCGTCGTGCTTTGCGTCCATATAACCAAAACCTCCTGGGTACTCAATCCAAAACCAAACCAATAAGTTAACGCTACTATCAGAAAAGCTTGAAGCGTAAACCGTCGTATCTTCTTTCCGACTAACATAAGACTTTTGGTTTATCGCTTTGGTTATCACCTCAGCGGCTCTTTTGGGACAGTCTGCGTAGGAAATCCCCACAGGGATCTCGACCCTTCTTCGTCCTTTTCGACTGTAGTTCGTCAAAATATTTCGGAAAACCATCTTATTGGGAATCATGACGTGTTGACCAGAGAACGTTTCAACCAGTGTATTTCGTAAGTTTATTTTGACTATGGTACCCATGACATCGTTGGAACCAACAACATCGCCAATTTTAAAAGGTTTACGAATACTCATTGTAATACCTGAAATGAGGTTCTCAGTCATATCTTGAAAAGCAAAACCGATAGCTAAACCTAGAATACCGGCACCGGCAAGCAACGATGTAACCGTACCTTGGAGCCCAACAAAATCTAACGCGACAAAAAATCCAATAGTAACAATGGTAACCTTAACAATAGAAGCCAGTAAGTTAATGACTTCTTGAGAGTCGACAACTCTATTGCTCAATCTTTTAAACAACTTACCGCTTATGTTGGCAACAAAGATAAAAATAAGAAACGTAACAAAAGCAACAATCAGGTTAGGGATAAGTTTAATTGCTTCAACTAACCAATGCTCTAACTTACCCTCTATCAGATGCTGAAACTTCTCTAAGTTAAAAGAGAGATTCATGTCCATGGTGTCTCCTTCTTATTCAATATGCGGATTATTCAATACATTCATGGAATACAAACCGTTAAGGCTTGCTTATCAATACTTATCTCCAGCGAATCAGCCGAATACGTCTCTCCATCAATCACGTATGAAATAGGTCGGTCAGAATCAATTTTAACGAGCTGTGCCGAAGCATAAGTAAAGTAACTAGCTTGTTCTTTCGCTCCGAGACTCGATAACAACAGATCAGATAGAGCGATAGCTCGTTTACTAAGTGAATTTGTGTTTTCCAAATAGGTAATATGCAGCTTCCCATCATCCGGCCTAGGAGGCTGTCCCCCTTGAGCAAGCACAGTACTAAAAGGGGAAGAGTTCGCCACGACCAAACTTTGTAATTTCATACTTTGTGATGGTTGGTCATCGATTGAAATTTGAAAGTGTTGATTATCGTCGGTGATTACTGCATTGAAGAACCCAGTCAAATACGCGAATTGTCCTTTTTCATTTTTTTGTTCTCGATGTGCGTAATCGATCATCTGTTCTTCAAACCCAATACCAAGAAGCAGTAATATTGGTTGTTGATTACAGAACGCCAGATCGATTCTTTTTGAGTTGCCAGATAAAATAGCCTCACACGCTTTTTCAACAGGCGATATTTTCGAGGTCAATCCATAAAGCATATGACATAGAGCGTTCGCGGTACCCAAAGGTATAATCCCGAGTTGTGTATCAGTCTTCCTAACTTGCCTTGCGACTTCACTAACCGTCCCATCGCCACCTGCAACGATAATATGCGCAGTATTCCGGTCTTTGGCCTGCTTAGCTAATATTTCTGCTGATACTTCTTGGCTAGTAAGAAAAATATCTAAACTGTACTTTCTCGTAAGTTCACGAATAACCTGTTGTTCATTCGCCAACCATTTACCACCACCTGCAACAGGGTTGGCAATAAGGCAAGCTTTATGGCCAAGAGTGAGCAAACCTTTATCACTGATTGCTTGAAGTGTTTTTAGTTGTAGATGGTTCAATTGGGCTGTACTTCGCACGTCGTTAATACTTTTCAAGACCTGCTCTACAGTAAGTGACGAATTTTTTGCTAAAAGGTAGGCAGCTACGACAAAGACAGAACGTCCTCGACCGAGAGCACAATGCACAACAACCGATCTAGATTGATTGATTTGGGTATCGATCCAATTTATAGCATGTTTAAGATTATGCGTTTTAGGGACTTTATGATCAAGAACCGGGGTGTTTAAATAGCGAAATTGATCACCGGTCATTGCACTTTCTAAACCAGAAAACTCAGCTGTAACATCTACAATACAATGGATGTTTTGAGATTCTAAGAACGATAAATCTGAAGGGAACAAACGACGAGATACATATAAACCTTTTCCAACCTTCTGTATTGGTTCAACTTTATCTCTTTTAATTGCCCATGTATTGTACAGTCGAACACCTAAGAAGAATGGAATGAAGATCCATCTAATCCACCACACTATTTTCCCATCGCTAGTCTTCCTAAATATTGACGGCATATCGAAGATGTAGGCAACACTAACGATGAACATCGACAAACTACACCAGGCAAAAACACCACGGATTATTAGCTGTGGTATAAGAGCAGCAGCAAAAAAACAAGCTATAGCAAGAAGCATATAATATTTAATAATAAACATGTTACGCCTTAATTTATCCGTGAATTTAAATATATTTATCCGTAAATTTATCTATCTCTAAATTAAATAAAAGAAGGGCTCAAGAA
>NZ_JBFRTR010000140.1:0-15785 GCF_041474215.1 Vibrio sp. 10N.222.52.C12 | reverse complement strand
CACCAAACCGTTTATCTGACTACCGCAAGCAAATCAGAGACTTTATGACGGCATCGAATGCCTAGCCGTATTGTTTAGCCCTAAGGGAGCCCTTTTTGATATTTCAATCACGATAGAGAATGATATGAAAGAATCGATTCAAGTTACCTTAGAGCAGTTAAGAGAAACTCTGCATTATCACGCCGTTCGTTATTACGTAGAAGATAGCCCTGAGATCCCTGATGTCGAGTACGATCGATTAATGCAGCAATTGCTAAAGATCGAAGAAGAGAACCCGGAACTAGTGACGGTAGATTCTCCGAGCCAACGTGTTGGTGGTCAGCCTCTCGATGGTTTCACTCAAGTGACTCATGAGATCCCAATGCTTTCTCTGGACAATGCTTTCTCTGATGAAGATTTGGATGCGTTCAATAAGCGAATGTCTGATAGAGCGCCAACCGCTAACCTCAAGACTTTCTGTTGTGAACCTAAGCTTGATGGCCTTGCCGTTAGCCTACTCTATGTGAATGGTACTTTAGTTCAGGCTGCGACACGTGGTGACGGTGCGACGGGTGAAAACATCACTGAAAACGTGCGTACGATCAGCTCTATCCCACTTAAGTTACAAGGTGAAGGCTGGCCGCAGCGTATTGAAGTTCGTGGCGAAGTGTTTATGCCAAAAGCGGGTTTCGATAAGTTGAATGAGATGGCGTTGAAGAAAGGCGAGAAAGTATTTGTTAACCCACGTAATGCCGCCGCAGGTAGCCTGCGTCAGCTTGATTCTCGTATTACTGCGAAACGTCCGCTAGCTTTCTACGCATACAGTGTCGGTGTTGTACAAGGCGCTGAGCTATCAAATAGTCACTACCAACGCTTTTTACAGCTTAAAGGTTGGGGCTTACCTATGTGCCCCGAGACTAAGCAACTGAGCTCTCTCGAAGACGTGAAAGCCTATTACCAAGATATTATGACTCGTCGTGATGCTCTGGCTTACGAGATTGATGGCGTTGTTATCAAAGTCGACGATATCGCGGCTCAAGAAGTACTTGGCTTTGTTGCACGAGCGCCACGTTGGGCAATTGCTTATAAGTTCCCAGCTCAAGAAGAGATTACACTGCTCAATGACGTTGAATTTCAGGTGGGCCGTACTGGCGCTATTACGCCGGTTGCTAAACTTGAACCTATCTTCGTTGGTGGCGTGACGGTCAGCAATGCCACTTTACACAATGCCGATGAGATTGCGCGTTTAGGCGTGAAGGTAGGCGACAGCGTTATTATTCGCCGTGCAGGTGACGTTATTCCACAAATAGTGGCTGTTGTACTAGATCGTCGCCCTGAAACGGCTAGAGACATTGTTTTCCCTGATGCTTGCCCAGTATGTAGTTCTGCGGTTGAGCGTGTAGAAGGTGAAGCTGTAGCGCGTTGTACTGGCGGTTTAGTCTGTCAGGCGCAGCGTAAAGAAGCACTTAAACACTTTGTTTCTAGAAAGGCGCTAGACGTTGATGGACTGGGCGTGAAAGTTATTGAGCAGCTTGTGGACCGTGAAATGGTCGAAACACCTGCTGATTTATTTAAGCTAAGTGCTGGCGTGATTACTGTTCTTGACCGAATGGGGCCTAAATCGGCACAGAACGTCGTGAGTGCGTTGAATAAAGCTAAAGACACGACGTTAGCGCGTTTCCTCTATTCACTCGGTATTCGTGAAGTCGGTGAGGCGACAGCGATGAACTTAGCGCAACACTTTAAGACGTTGGAACTGGTTCAAGCAGCTACTCATGAACAATTAGTTGAAGTGTCAGATATTGGTGACATCGTTGCTAGCCATATCACCAGCTTCTTCTCACAAGAGAAAAACAGAGCGGTCGTCGATCAGCTGATAGAGCTAGGTGTGAATTGGCCAATCATCAAAGAAGCTGCCGATGACCAAGAGCTACCATTAGAAGGTAAAGTCGTTGTGTTAACAGGCTCATTGTCGCAATTAGGTCGAAGTGAAGCTAAAGCTGCGTTACAAGCATTAGGTGCGAAAGTGACGGGTAGCGTATCGAAGAAAACGGACATCTTGTTTGCCGGTGAAGCTGCGGGTTCTAAATTAACTAAAGCACAAGATTTAGGTATCGAAATAAGAACAGAAGAAGATCTAATAGCCCTTATTTCGTAAGTAAATACAGATAAAAAAAGCTCAAAGGCACTCCTTTCAAGGGAGTGCCTTTTTTGTTTCTGATATAAAAATGAGGGCTTTTTAATTGTTGAGAATTTTGTTCCTATACGAACTCTAAAATCAGGACAGTGACGCTGCTCAACATTAATGAAATACCATTGCAGTTGTATCAAAAATGCGAGTCATATCTATTTTTACAAAGTGATAGTTACCTCAAGTTGTTGAATTTATTGGTATTGATTTTGTTTTGGTGAGGATTTTTCTATTTATCGATCTGGATCACTAAGTACCTATTAAATTTGCACCAACTCATATTTTTTTAGATGAAAATTAAGTTCTCATTGATCTTTTTGAGGGCGAAGTTAGTCTTAATGCCATGGATGCACATGATGTGTATAACCAGAAAGGAAATAGAGAATTCAGAGTTTAGGGTTCTCAAACAAGAAAAGGTATTTCTCTCTACGGCGGCCAACTTTAGGCGGGGAATATTCAAACAGCTATATCCATTTTTAGGAGTTTTATTCCATGGAAAACAAATTTTTTAAACGTACTCTACTAGGTGCAACGGTTGCACTTTTATCGACAGGCGTAATGGCGAAAGAAGTTGGTATCAACTCTGATTTCAACGTTGACGTATACGGTGTTGCAGCTATCTCTCTAGTTAACTACAACACAACAGATCAAGATGATGCGAGCAGTGGCTACGCTGTAGAGAATGAATCTCGTATCGGCTTCCGTGCTCATAAAGATATGTTTGATGACGTATTAATTACAATGCAGATTGAATCTGGCTACGTAGATAGCACAGACTGGGGTCATGGCGGCGTTTCAGGTGGTGTGCTTGGTTTCCGTGATACTTTCGTTGGCGCTTCTGGCTCTTGGGGTAATCTACGTGTGGGTCGTGTTCTTACGCCATTATACGAAATCGTCGATTGGCCATTCTCTAACCCTGGTCTAGGTTCTGTATTCGATTGGGGCGGTATCAACGGTCATTACGATCGTCAATCTAACCAAGTTCGTTACGATTCGCCAAAATTCGGTGGTTTCTCTTTTGCAGCTTCTGTTGGTCGTGATGATAACGACAATGGTGGTGGCGCGGCGACTCGTGATTCAGAATTCTTTGGCGCGAGCGCTAAGTACAGCTTTGAAAAAGTAACATTTATGGGTGGTGTTGAGTCTGGTACTCGTGTTGTTGGAGATACAGCAAAGTCTTGTGTATTTGACCCTGATGCACCAGGTACACCTGATTGTACAGCTGCAGTAGATGGTTATAAAGACGATACATTCGCTTATATTGTAGGCTTTGAAGCAAGCCTACCAGCAGGCTTTGGTATTGCAGCAGCATACAAAGGCGAAGAAATTGATAACGGTTCTCGCAAATATACTCAAGACTCATACTCTATTATTGGCCAATACTGGAATGGTCCATGGGGCTTTAAACTAGGCTACGCAGCGAATGATGATGCAGAGTTATCTGGAACAACTGCTTCAAATTCTTCTCTAAAAGCGAGCGCAACAGATAAGAGTGATACTATCTCTGGTCAACTTATGTACGTGGATAATGGCTTTGTACCTTATCTACGTGTAGCAAGCCGTAGCTTTACTGACAATGACCGCGGTGAGGTTTCATCAGATATCGTAACTCGCATTGGTCTTGAGTACGGTTTCTAAGTTAAAGTTATCTGCTTAAAACAGTTAAATTAAAATCAAAACGCTGGTAAATCTTTTTGCCAGCGTTTTTCCATAGTGAACATAAGGAATTAGTCATAATGAATAAAGTTAGTGTCGTTGTATTATCATTATTTTTGGGAGCTTGTAGTTCACTTGATTCACAAAGCAATTTTGCAGATTCAGTTGCGGATGTACAGCCCAAAGGTGGTTACATTAAAGTAACCGGTCAATCTTACGTAGCAGAAAATAGAGCAAATGTAGGCGCAGACATTCTCAAGTCGTCGCTTTACTTTACATACAATAAAGAAGTAACACCAAATACTGCCCCAGAATCTTCAATTACTATGGACGTGAGTTACTTCCAAAGTTACAAAGAGTACGAAACGGTTAGTTTTTTTGGTAAAACGATAGAATTAGAAGATAGACAAGTACCAAGAGAAAGCTGCAGCGAGCACTGTACTAAGACTCAATATATTAAGTTTCCATTAAGTGACGCTGATATTCAGCAAGCAAGACAAAAGAATTTAGAATTTACGCTTGAAGGCCAAAACTCAGTCATGAGCACGACTTTTATCGTACCAAAGGCGTATATCGACACAATTTATAACGGTGCAAATAATCATACAGCTATCGCGGTTGCTCCAGTCGCGGCTGTTCCAGTAGCAGCAGTAGTTGCTGAAGAGCCAAAAGCATCACAAGCACAAGAGATGGTGAATTACTGGTATGGTGAAGCAACCAAAGAAGAGCAATCTGCAGTAACAGATTGGGCATTCAAGAACCGTAAGAACGCTAACCCAGCATTACTAGAAGGCTCAAAAGAGATCGAAATGGTTTCATACTGGTTCAATAAGCTAGACAGTGAAGAAAAATCTCAAACTATGATTTGGTTGTTAGAACAAGAGTAAGTTTCTAACGTTACACCCTAGCTATGTTTTTCAGCCGCAGTATTGTATAACAGCAGTACTGCGGTTTTTCATTTTAGGCTTACAGGTAAGATTGTGAATATTGGTGAAGTAGCGAAGCGTGTTGGTACAACAGCGAAATCCATTCGTTTTTACGAAAGTAAAGGCATGATGAGCCCACCGCACCGATCAGAAAATGGTTACAGGCAATATGGCGAGATTCATATCGAACAGTTAGAGTTCGTTTTGAGAGCTAAAATGGTTGGTTTCACTCTCGATGAGTGTAAGTCACTGGTTGAGTTGGCAATGAATCCCAACAGACAAAGCTACGAAGTAAAGAAGAAGGCTACTCAGAAGTTAGATGAAATAGAGTTGAAGCTTGCGGAGTTAAACAAGATGAAGGTGCAGCTACAATCTTGGGTACATGACTGCCCTGGAGATACTTCAACGGAATGTCCTATCTTGAATAATCTATCTGGCCGCAGTTAGGTTATTCCAGTTCTAAATAATCGTCAGGCAGCAATTTCATTACTAGCCTGACTTTAATCACCTATCACAGCACCTATCACAGCACCTTTCCGCCGTAATGTTTACAGATCAACAGTGGTACATGAGTGACTGCGTTACCATCTGAACACTTAACGATAGGCCCCATGTTTCCGTTACCAGGAGACTGACTGCTCGCTAGAGCGCTTCCAAATGACAAGCTGAAAATAGCCGTTAGAATTATTAAAAAATGTCTCATACAAACTCCATTAGGTTTATCTCTAATTGAGATAATTGAAAGTATGGACAAGGAAAAGAAAATTTCAAAAATTGGACGGACTTAACATTTTTAATAATTATAAATAAGCGAGAGTAAGGTTAACTATTCATATATATATTGGGTAAGAAATCTGGCTTTCTTATACCTTTTTAGCTCAATCAAACTTTTTAGCTTTACGAAATAAGAACTTATTTTTTTTTCAATTCAATCTATCGCAATGATAATTCGAATATTATTAAGGTTCAAAAATAGAAAAAGCCTGCATTTATTGAAAATGCAGGCTTCATATAGCTCTTGTTTATAAAGGTTCTATTATTAGAACGATTCCGTCTAAAGCGACAATCTTAATTTCGGTTCCAGATGGAATATCTTGACTGGCCTTTGCTGACCAAGAAGAGTCACCGAACTTAATTCGACAGCTACCTTTCTTTACGTCTTCACTTAAAATAACGGTTTGACCTACCAATTGCTTTTCTCTTTGGTTTAACTCTCGCCCTGCATCCGATTGCTTGTCATTCGAGAGTTGTCTTCTCCACCACAACCAAGTGGTAATAAGAGAGAAGCTAGCAAAGGACAGCCATTGCATCTGCCAACCAATTGGTAATGCTCCTAATAGGGCACCGACCAGCATGGCAGATATGCCTATCCATAAAAAGTAACCAGCGGTTCCAATTAGCTCAAGCGCTAACAATGCTAGACCAAACGCTAACCAATGCCAGTGGTTTACTTGTTCTAGTAATTCGACCATAAGTTAGTCCTTACTACCTTTGTCATTCTTATGTGCAAACATCTCCGCGATACCCGCTACAGAACCCATAAGGCCAGTTGCTTCGAGTGGTAGCATGATGATCTTGCCGTTTTCAGCTTGGCCTATAGATTTCAATGCGTCGGTGTAACCTTGTGCAATGAAATAATTGACCGCTTGCATGTCACCTTGAGCAATTGCCGTTGATACCATTTCTGTCGCTTTAGCTTCTGCTTCTGCGGCACGCTCACGGGCTTCTGCTTGCAATATTGCCGCTTGCTTCTCACCTTCTGCTTTCAGGATCTCTGATTGCTTGTGGCCTTCTGCTTTCAAGATCTCAGCTTGTCGTACACCTTCTGCTTCTAAGATATCAGCACGTTTATTACGCTCGGCTTTCATCTGGGCATTCATCGCAGCAGTAAGGTCTGCTGGTGGCTGTACGTCTTTAATTTCGATACGGGTGACTTTTACGCCCCATGGGTTTGTCGCTTCATCAACGATGTTCAGTAGCTTGGTATTGATCATGTCACGCTGACTCAGCATCTCATCCAGTTCCATCGAGCCAAGCACAGTACGGATATTGGTGAGGGTTAAGTTACGGATCGCATGTTCAAGGTCATTCACTTCATAAGCTGCCTTAGGCGCGTCGATAACTTGAACAAAACAAACCGCATCGATAACCACATTTGCATTATCTTTGGAGATGACTTCTTGTGCTGGGATGTCGAGAACACGCTCCATCATGCTGATGCGCTGTCCAACTTTATCAATAAATGGAATGATTAAGTTAAGACCCGGTTTAAGGGTGTGTGTGTATCGCCCGAAGCGTTCAACGGTCCAGTTGTTGCCTTGTGGAACGGTTTTTACGCCAGCGAAGATAAATAACAGTGCGACGGCAGTAAAGACGCCGATAGTAATCAAGGTATCAATAGGCATACAAAATCCTTTGCAAGTTTGAGTTTTTGATAGTTCAGTATTGATACTGGCTCATATTTAAATTCTGAGCAAATTTATAAACGAGAAATGGGCCATAAAGCATTGATTTTATGGCCCATTTTACATTCTATTATGCGATAAACTAATTGATTGAATTGTCAATTTTCGATGTTTAATCTACGGCTTTTTAGGTTTAACTAGTAAAGCAGAGAGTACAGTTGTCGACGGTACTTACTGGCAACTGGGTTACCTTGTCCAAGCGCACTCAAGATGTCCATGAACTCTTTCTTCATGTCACCATCGAGAGCATTAAGATCTTTGGCTAGGAAAGACCATAATAGATCCATAGCTTCTTCACTGCGGTTCACTTGGTGATATTGCAATGCTAATTCAGATGCTGTTTTAGCGTCGCTCGGATTTTGCTGAAGAGCGGCTTCTAATGCTTGTATTTCAGGGCTGTCTGCTGCTTGTTTATGAAGTTCAAGCTTTGCAACTAAGCCTTTGTAGTAGTTGTCTTGGTACTCAAGAGGGATAGTTGCTAGCTGAGTTTCAGCAAGGTCAAATTGTTGTGTTTCTAACAAACACTCTGCGATCGCCAGTTTTACTTCACCTTTATTCGTCAGCTCTGCTGGAAGTTGCTGCATTGCTGCTAGTGCCTGTGTGTGCTCGCCAGCTTGCATTTGCTCAAGAGCCTGACGCAAAGCAAGTTCATCTTGGCTAGGAAGGTGTTTGCTGAGCATATCGACAATAGCTTCTATGCTTTGAGGGCCACCGAGCCCATCGACTGGCTGACCATTAACAAACAGTGCAATAGTGGGCAGTGCTTGAACACCAAACTGGCTAGCAATAGCTTGCTCTTGTTCGCAATTGAGCAGGGCTAAGGTGAAGGCACCGTTGTATTGCTGAGTTAAAGTTTGCAGTTCAGGAATGACTTGGGCGCTCTCTTGGCTCATTGGTGCCCAAAAATGGATGAGTACAGGGGTCTGCATCGAACCTTCTAATACTTGACGAAAGTTCTGCTCATTAAGTTCAACAATATGCGGAGATTGCATTTACGTTCCTTGAGGTTTGTTTTGTGGATACGTTGCAAATATGGGGGGGTTAGTCGGTAACTTCAAGATCTAACTCGGTTATCTCGGATAAAAAGAACCAAAAATAGAAAAACGCTATGCTTCGATGTTGATAGAGTTGTTATCTCAACATGGAAGGCATAGCGTTATCATCGAGGTAGTCAGTGAGGCGTTGCGTGAGATACTCAAAACAGTATAAACAGCGTAATTGCCAGACCCACACCTACCCAATTAAGGCGGTTTAAAGTCATGAGATTTCCAGAGTAGAACCATCAATTGGGAATAACTGATGGGATAGGATAATCATGACATCTTATTGTTACGGAAAAATTACATCGTTACATTAAAGTTTGCGACTCTGCATTCAAAGTTAGTAATTTATGCAGCTTTTCTCAAAATAGGGTCTAGCAAGCGACTCGGTAGAATCCTTTTCAATACCGCGAACACTTTAGTCGGGGTCGTAACTCGGTATCTTAGCTTGGGTTTGTCGGCGGTGAGAGCATGGAATACCGGCTCAATACAACTTTCTGGAGGCAGGACAAAAGCGTTATTCGATGATTCTTTTTCGAGTCGATCTTTTTGTTGTTGGTAAGCGTCTTGGTGGGCGCTGCCAGAAATGTTGATCCATTTATTGAACGCTTTCAAGGCATTGGTTCTAAATTGAGTCTCAATTGGCCCTGGTTGCAGTAATGAGATCTGTATACCGCTGCCATGCAGTTCTAATCGTAAGGTATCTGTCCAACCCTCAATCGCGAATTTAGAAGCATTATAAGCACCACGATACTTCATGGCTGCAAAACCTAATACGGAACTGTTTTGTACGATTCGACCTTCGCCACGCTCGCGCATGTGCGGAAGGATCTGACAGACGAGATGATGCCAACCAAAGAAGTTGGTTTCGAATTGTTCTCTGAGTCCTTGGGTCGGTAAGTCTTCTAGTGCCCCTGCTTGACCGTAAGCACCGTTATTGAATAATCCATACAATCCATTAGGTGCGAGATCAATAGCAAGCTTGGCGCCATGCTCAATACTTTCTTGGTTGGAAAGATCTAATTGAATACAGGTGAGGCCTTCATCTTGAAGGCGTTGAACATCTTGTGGATCACGACAAGATGCAATGACATGAAAACCACGCTTTTGAAGTGCATGAGCACATGTATAGCCAATACCTGTTGAGCAACCGGTAATCAGAATCGACTTGTTCACACTTAATCCTTTATTAGAGTCTCTATCGCTCTAGGGTAAAGAATTAGTCTTGATGTTGTAACAAGTTTTTTAGTGCTGGCTCGATTCTTGAGTAACTAAAGATGAATCCCATCTCAGTGAGTTTCTTCGGCTTGGAGCGAATGCTGTCAAATAGCAAACAAGATGATTCCCCCATGAGAATCGACATTGCCCATTTCGGCGTGAATAAGAAATGCGGTCGGCCTAATTGTTTCGCTAACGTGCTGCTGAACAGTTTGTTGGTCACAGGGTGAGGGGCACACATATTGAATTCCCCTTGAGCGTGGGGGAGTGACAACAAGTGATTGATGGCTCTCACCATATCGAGAATGTGAATCCATGGCATGTACTGCTCACCTGAACCTATTGGACCACCGACGCCGAGTTTATAAGGCAATAGCATCTTCTTGAGTGCGCCGCCATTCTCGCCAAGTACAACCCCTGTTCGCAGTAGTATCACGCGTGTGCTTTCTGATTGTGCTCTCTTGGCTATCTCTTCCCAGTGGGCACAGACTTTATGAGGAAAGCTTTCATCTTCTACTTGCAGTGACTCGTCAAACGGGTGCTGCTGTTGATCGCCATAGTAACCCACGGCTGAACCGCTAATAAAAGCGTGTGGCGGGTTGCTACTGGCATGAATTAATTCGACCAGCTTTTCAGTGATGTGCCAGCGGCTGTTACAGATCCTCTCTTTTTGTTCTGTACTCCAACGCTTATCGGCAATCGGCTCACCCGCGAGGTTGACCACCACATCAAAGTCATTGAGATCACTGAGCTCATCAAGGGATTGAATGTAATGAAGGTTGTTCTGGTTGAGGTGATTTAGGTTTTGCTTCGCATTTTCAGGACTCCGCGTCAGCAATGTCACGTCGTCAGTGTTCCAACTCTTGACCAATTCAGAGCCAATAAATCCAGTACCACCCGTTAACAATATCTTCATACCAATCTCCCTATTAAACATAATTATAGACATGGCTTGTTTTTAGTCGCCAATCAATACGAAAAAATCACTATAACGATCATAAGGTTTCAATCGTGTGATGCCCAAATTACGCCTTTTTCAATTTACAAAGGAGTGAAATTAAATTCATCAAGTCAGGATGTGTACCGTCATCACACTTATGCACTTTACTCGGATATGTTACCAACTGCGTAATATTTGTCACATAAGCAATGATAAGGATTTGCCATGATTATTATTAATTCATAATCAGCGACAAGGAATTGCGATGACGGCGGTGCTTGCTTTGTTTCGATCCATGTTAGGTAGCCTGAGGGATCTATTGCCAATCGTGGCGGTAATCGCTTTCTTCCAGCTTGCTGTCTTACAAGAGCCACTTCCTCATCTTTTATCTATTCTGACTGGCTTAGTGCTCGTCGTTTTTGGACTCACTTTCTTTATCTTTGGCCTTGAAATGGGGTTGTTTCCAATTGGCGAATCGATGGCTCAAGCATTTGCCAGAAAGGGGAGTGTGTTCTGGTTATTGATCTTCGCTTTTTGTTTGGGTTTTGGTACCACCATAGCCGAGCCAGCGTTAACCGCAGTCGCTGCCGAAGCCGCAGAAGTGGCAGCTGAGGGAGGTGTAATCCCCAATACGTTAGATGAAATGGAGCAGTATGCCAATGGCCTGCGCTTTACTGTGGCACTGTCAGTCGGTATCGCTATTTTACTCGGTGTGCTGAGAATCTTAAAAGGTTGGCCAATCCAGTACATGATCATCGGTGGATATATTGGAGTGGTCGTGCTCACTGCATTTGCTCCGGAAAACATCATTGGAATTGCGTATGACTCTGGTGGAGTAACGACATCGACGATCACCGTCCCATTAGTAACTGCGTTAGGGGTGGGTTTAGCCTCGGCAATTAAAGGGCGTAATCCGATGATAGATGGTTTTGGGTTGATCGCGTTTGCTTCGTTGCTGCCGATGATGTTTGTCATGGTGTACGGGATGGTGGTGACATGATCAGTGTTCAACAATTTATCGACACCTTTCTCGGCACTGTGATGGATGTGATCCCGATTGCGATCATCATCTTCGGTTTTCAGTTGGTGGTATTACGAAAGCCAGTCAATAACCTAGCCAAAGTGCTGATCGGTTTCTTCTACGTCATTCTTGGCTTATCACTCTTTTTGATGGGATTGGAACTCGCGTTATTCCCTCTAGGGGAGACGATGGCAATGCAACTCACCGAGCCAAGTTTTTTGACTGAGTTTAAGATCAGTTCTGGTCTTGCTTTGGCTTGGTTTGATTATTACTGGGTCTATCTTTTCGCGTTTTGTATTGGTTTCAGCACCACGATAGCCGAGCCCTCTTTGATTGCTGTAGCGATTAAGGCGAACCAAGTTTCCGGTGGCAGTATCAGCGTCAATGGGCTGAGGATCGCCGTGGCATTGGGCGTTGCTATCGGTATCTCACTGGGCAGCTACCGTATCGTCGCGGGTGACCCGATCCATTACTACATCATTTTTGGTTATGTCGTCGTGGTCATTCAAACCTTTTACGCCCCAAAACTCATTATCCCATTAGCCTACGATTCGGGTGGCGTCACTACATCAACGGTGACAGTCCCTTTAGTGACGGCGCTCGGGCTTGGACTTGCTTCAACCGTACCAGGAAGAAATCCTGTCATTGATGGCTTTGGGTTGATCGCCTTTGCCAGCTTATTTCCCATCATTTCAGTGATGGGCTATGCCCAAATAACACAATGGTTAAACCGTTTACACACATCTAAGGAGAGCAAAGATGCGCTTTAAACTTATCTTAGCGTTTGTAGAAGAGAGCAAGACCGACACTGTGCTCGATGCCGCGCGTGATGCGGGCGCGACTGGAGCAACGGTGATTAACAACGCCAGAGGGCAAGGCTTAAACCAAAAAACCACCTTCTTTGGCCTAACGCTAGAGGTACAAAAAGATGTGTTGCTGTTTGTGGTTGAGGAACACTTAGCGAGGCATATTCTTGAAACTATTGGCGAAGTCGGTGAGTTTGACCAGGAGTCAGGACAAGGTATAGCGGTGCAGATCGATATCGAAGACGCAGTCGGGGTTGCGCATCAAGTCGAGACGTTAACAAAGGTTGTGGAGGATGAGCTATGAGTACCAGTGAAAAGATCCGAGTAGGCGATGTCATGGCCAATACGTATGTGATTATCGATGGGCTAACCACGGTGTTAGAAGCGATAGAGATGGCTAAAAAGCACAAAGTGAAGGCAATCATTGTCGATAAACGCCACGAAGATGACGAATACGGCATCGTATTGATGAATGACATTGCCAAGAAAGTACTGGCTAAGAACCGATCTCCAAAGCGAACCAATGTTTATGAGATCATGACCAAGCCAGCGCTAAGCGTGTCTGCTGAGATGAACGTAAAGTATTGCGCTCGCCTGTTTGAACGCTTTGGTATCAGTCGTGCGCCAGTAGTTCGTGATAACAAGATAGTCGGTATGGTTAGTTACAATAATATCGTGATCAATGGTATGGCGAGAGATGACGTGTAGCATTTAGATACGTACAATAGGCTCATAAATTTTATGGAGAAGTACGTGTGAAATTATTTTTTGCTTCAGACCTACACGGTTCGCTGCCAGCAACAGAAAAGGTATTAGAACTCTACCAAGCATCTGGTGCGCAATATTTAGTTCTATTGGGTGACATTCTGAATCATGGACCAAGAAATCCGATTCCAGAAGGATACAACCCGCCGGCGGTTGCAGATAAGTTGAATGCGTTTTCTCAAGAGATCATTGCCGTTCGTGGTAACTGCGATAGCGAAGTGGATCAGATGTTGTTGTCTTTTCCAATGATGATGGATTACTCGTGGGTGCTATTAGAATCAGGCCAGCGTATCTTCCTAACGCATGGCCATTTGTACAACACCAATAAACGCCCTGCGTTGAAGGCGGGCGATATCATTGCACACGGTCATACCCATATTCCTGTCGCCGAATACCAAGACGACATCTTTATCTTTAATCCTAGCTCGGTGACGTTCCCACGAGAGGGACACGCGGCGAGCTATGGCATCTATGAAAACAATACCTTCAAAGTCATTAGCCTTGAAGGTGATGTTCTCGTGAGTGGTCAGCTTTAAATCATTGGATCGGCTGTGAAAGGCTTATTTTGAGTCTACGTGGCCGAGATCTCTGTCTGGAGCAATGATATTTCGCACTCTTTGCTTCAGAATTTTAGCTTCTGGAAAACCGTCATCTGCTTTTCTTTCCCAAATCTGCACACCATTACAAAAGATTTCGAACCTGCCTCCAGTGTCTGGGTGTAAGCTCACTTGTTCAATTTCTTCGCTGAAGGTATGCAGTAGCTCTTGGCATAACCAACTAGAGCGAAGCATCCAATTGCATTGACGGCAATAGTGTATGGCGATTGTGGCTTTTGTTGCTGTTTCTTTCGTAGGCGCCAGATTTGGTTGATCCGTATTCATAGTTAATCCTTAAAATGCTACATCCGTAATTTGATACCAACGGCTAACAAAAAAGGGGCTTCATGCCCCTTTTTCTATTGGTTTTCCGTTTTGTGGTATTCAGCGATTCATAAACAGTAAATAGCGATCCAATCTTAGTTTGAAAACAATACGGTAGAACCATGATTTAAGCTAGTCAGTAGCAGTGCCTTCGGGTTAACAATATCTATGCGGCGGCTTTGCTCTGCGTCCATCTTAATGACTTGAGTGATAAGTTCTAGTTGCTCTTCTGAAAAGTCTTGGCGCTGAGCCGAAGTCACATCTTTAAACTCCGTTGGCGAAACCAGTAAGTAGTTATCGTTAATATCCCACTGACCCGTTTCAGAGATGTTGATGACATTCGCAGGCTCAGTTTGATTACCGTAAAGTCTCACCACTGACATTCTTAAATATGTACCATTTGGTAGGTATTTCGCATTCGATGATAGTTCAACTCTACGAAGCGGGCCGATTGAGTCAGCTTGCTTGTTATCGCTAATCAGCGTCACCATTTTCGACTGCCACTCATGCTGAGTGAGCAAGCGCTCTACTTTTGCATCGCTGCCCCAATATAACCAACCACTTAAGAATGCAGATAGAACCAGTAAAATAATCGATACTTTTAATTTCATGTTACTGACCACCGTTGCAAATGTCGTTTACATCCGACTGGTTTGCGTAAATTCTTAGGGTTACATTTTCGCTCGAGTAATCTTGCGGGTGAATGTAGTTGAGGGCTAGGTTATTGGTTTGTCCACCTGTCGCGATCACTTCAGTCGGCTTTAGCACGCCAGTGTGATTCGTGTTGTAACGTAATACACACTTTTCTATCGCTGGCAGCCAACTACTGAGGTCTGGGTGGTTAACCGGTGATTGAACCTTTACACCATCTACTTCAGTCAAAGTTTTGAACTCAGACTCTGCTGGGTTAGTAAACGTTAAAACGAGAATCGGCATGATGAAAGCGGCAAGCAGTAACCAAAATGTTAGCCATTTATTGGTGCTTTTAGTTGGAGCTACAACAGGAGCGGTTGCTGGTTCTACAGCCACCTTGGTCTCTTGAACTCTTGCAATTGGCTCTGGTTCAATCGATTCCGTGATCGCTTCTTCAGTCGCAGCAGGCGTTGCAAACGTTAGGATAGGCTCAACGTCATTTTCTGCAATTTCAGCGGCTACTGGCTGATCATTTGATGACAGTGGCGCAGAGCGCTCAACGGTCGCAATAAATTGGTAACCGCGCTTTGGTACTGTTTTTACGAATTCAGGAGATTTAGTCGAGTCTTTGAGCATCTTTCTCAGAGTCGATACGGCTTGCGTTAAGCTTGAGTCATCCACCTCAAAGCCTTGGTCTCGCCAAACATACTCATGCAATTCATTGCGAGTGATAACTTCATTGGGTCTTTCTGACAGCATCAGGAGAATGCGGCTTTCATTGCTACCAAGACGAACGACTTCACCGTCGCTCATTTGATCAACAAGTGAATTGCTGTTTGGGTCGAATACGAACCGCTGTGCGAGAATAAACTTTGTGCCGATATTGCTCATTGAATTCTTCTATTTTTGATTGTTTTGGGTGCGAAATAGACAAATCTCAGGTGAAGTTCCGTTAATTCTTCACCAAATCATGGCTTCTTTTATGTTCTTTTATATTTATCAGACTCAAGGATAATAAAAACAGATCAAAAAAACAGTGTTTTTATGATTTTTGACCTTGAATTTACATTTGTCATCCTCATGTTAATGAACAGAAGAGTGGCATCAAGTGTTACGCCCCTATGATTATTCAACATAAAGTATAGATGTTTTGGAGTAAAAATGAGCGAAACGGCAACGCAAAATAAAGAGACTCGTGGCTTTCAATCTGAAGTAAAACAACTAC
>NZ_JBFRTR010000139.1:0-460 GCF_041474215.1 Vibrio sp. 10N.222.52.C12 | reverse complement strand
GAATCCAGATACTTCCCGCTTCTCTCCATCCGACTATCAAACCGATGCTAACCACGATAAAAAATCAAATCACCAAGTTAGAAGAAAAGCTCGTTAAACTCATTGAAGATAGCCCTGAATATCAGGCTAAAAACACAATATTGCAGAGCGTCCCTGGAATAGGAAACATTGCCGCTGCATCAATAATTAGCAACGTACCAGAACTTGGCTACATCACAAATAAACAAGCGGCATCACTAATTGGTGTCGCTCCAATAACACGCGAAAGTGGGCGCTACAAAGGTAAGCGCGTGATCCAAGGCGGTCGAGCGCAAGTACGCACAGTGTTATATATGGCAATGATGTCAGCCATGCAATGTAACCCCGTATTCAAAGCAACTTATGCTCGACTTGTAGCTGCCGGAAAGCCTAAGAAAGTCGCAATAATCGCGTGTGTTCGAAAGATGGTTGTGACTCTTAA
>NZ_JBFRTR010000138.1:0-675 GCF_041474215.1 Vibrio sp. 10N.222.52.C12 | reverse complement strand
GCGGGAAGTATCTGGATTCGGTTCTTTTCCATGGTTTGCATGGATAACAACTGGTTTCGGCGAATGACTAAGTCACTCATTAGGCGTATGTTTTTTGGCTTTATGACAGTAAGAGCTGGTTTGATTGCTTCTCCATAGTGAGCGATCAATTCTGCATCTAAACGATCATTTTTGGCTCTGCGGCCAATAGCACCAGCGAATCGTTTTATGTGGACAGGGTTTGCTCTGACAATAGGTAATTGAGCCTCTGCACATGCAAGAACAAAAGGCATTTCTAATCGGCCTGTAGCTTCAATAACGATTCGTTCAGGACTGTGACTCTTAATCGTTTTGAGTGCTTTTTTGATGCCTTTATCATTGTTCTCTACTGAGAAAAATAGGTCTAGTGGCCTGATGTGGATGTCTAATTGTGTTTTGCCGGTATCAACTCCAACGTTGATGCTTTGATTGATTTTAGTATTCATAATAAGCTAACTCATGCTTGCGTAATGCGGGTTCGAGACCCAGTCGACTATTCGAGGTTTATGCTTGAAGTCCTATGTAGCGTTCATGTTTGTTATCGGTCTCTCGATAGAGGAGCCAGCGTTTAAACGAACTGCTACATAGAAAGCTTTAGTTGCAGCTAAAGCCTGGGTCTCACATTACCCGATTGGAGCGCTTATTATCCATACAAGC
>NZ_JBFRTR010000137.1:0-10433 GCF_041474215.1 Vibrio sp. 10N.222.52.C12 | reverse complement strand
AGGCGGCATTATAGAGATGTTCATCACATTGGCAAGTGTTTATTAAAGAAAGATGCAAAAATAACGATTACATGGCGAATAAACACTCAAAGCCTTATTTGTGCAAGTTTAACTACAGAGTACTTACAAAATAACCACAGACTTATCCACAATTGATCTAATTTTCATCCTAGAAAACAAAAAAGCTGCCTCATGGCAGCTTTTTAAATGGCAACGAGTCTAAATCCCAGAACCATATTGCTCTCCATCATCTTCATGGAGACCACATTCGCGTTTCAACCCATTAAAACGAGTTTCCTCTTCAGTCATACCCGGTTCCCACTTCTTAGTTGTATGTGTATCTCCAACAGAAAGGTAACCCTGCTCTCGAAGCGGGTGATAACCGAGACCATGCTCTTCTAGGTAATAGTGAACATCTTTATTCGTCCAATCGATTACCGGCAAAAATTTAAACACACCATTTTGGATAGATAAGATTGGCAAATTTGCACGCGATTGAGATTGCTCTCTTCTTAAACCGGAAAACCATGTCCCAGCCTCGAGCTCATCCAACGCTCTTCTCATCGGTTCAACTTTATTAAGCTTGTTGTACTTCTCTATCCCTTCTATACCTTGATCCCAAAGTTTTCCATATTGCGCTTCTTGCCAATTAGGGCTCTGTTGGGCGCGAAAGACTTGAAGGTTTAGAGTCAACTTCTGACTTAACTCATCAATAAAGCGATAGGTCTCCGGAAATAGATACCCTGTGTCAGTCAAAATAACCGGAATATCTGGTTTTGCTTGGGTCACTAGGTGCAACATCAATGCTGCTTGGATTCCGAAACTAGAAGACACAACATGTGTCCCTTCTAAATTATCTAAAGCCCACTTAACTCTTTCTAATGCGGTTAGCTGCTCTAACTCTGCGTTGATTTGTCCAAGACGAAGTATTTGCTCCGTCTTAGTCAATGCGAGTAGCTCTGCTAACTTCAATTTTGAAGCGACAGAATTATGCATGCAGATCCCTCTTGGAAATGATCACCTCTTCGATGATGCCAGCTCGGATTGTAAAATCACCGAACCCTTCTTTGTCGTTGCGTTCTGTAGCCCAACGTCCCACCAGCGCATCAATCTCTTCTAAGATCTGAGCTGATGTGATGTTCTCTTTATACATCTTAGGGATACGAGTTCCGGCCTTGTTGCCACCTAGGTGCATGTTGTAACGCCCCGGAGCCTTACCCACTAAACCAAGTTCAGCCAACATTGCACGACCACAACCGTTTGGACAACCTGTGATTCGAAGGATGATGTTATCTTCTTCTGGTAATCCATGTTTTTTCAGAATGTCTTCAACATCCGTTACAAACTCAGGAAGAAAGCGCTCAGCTTCTGCCATTGCTAAAGGACATGTTGGGAAAGCCACACACGCCATTGAGTTTTTACGTTGCTCTGAAACAGCATCATCCATCAAGCCATATTGACGCGCCAGTTTTTCAATCTTGGCCTTTTGACTCGTCGACACACCCGCAACAATTAGGTTTTGGTTTGCAGTCATGCGGAAGTCACCTTTGTGGATCTTCGCTATTTCAGCAACACCTGTTTTCAGAGCTTTACCCGGAAAATCAAGTAAACGACCATTCTCGATGAATAACGCCAAGTGGTGCTTACCATCAATGCCTTCCGCCCAACCAATGCGATCACCACGGCCAGTAAACTCATAAGGACGGCTTTCAGAAAATTCTACGCCTGCACGCTTTTCTACTTCTGCTTTGAATACATCAATACCAACACGGTCTAGTGTGTATTTGGTTTTTGCATTCTTACGGTTTGAACGGTTACCCCAGTCACGCTGAGTCGTTACCACCGCCGCTGCTACATCTAACGTTTTATCTAATGGCACAAAACCAAAGTCGTCAGCTTTACGTGCATAAGTAGAGGTATCACCATGTGTCATAGCAAGACCGCCACCGACTAACACATTAAAGCCCACCAGCTTTCCGTCTTCAGCAATAGCAACAAAGTTAAGATCGTTAGCATGGACGTCCACATCATTTTGCGGAGGAATGACAACCGTCGTCTTGAACTTACGCGGTAGGTAGTTGCTACCAAGGATAGGTTCTTCATCCGTTGTTTCTAGTTTTTCACCATCTAACCAGATTTCTGCATAAGCACGAGTCTTCGGTAATAGATGTTCACTGATCTTTTTCGCCCACTCGTAAGCTTCTTGGTGAAGTTCAGATTCAACCGGGTTTGTCGTACATAGAACATTTCGGTTTACATCACCCGCTGTCGCAATTGAATCAATGCCAATGCTATTTAGCGTTTGGTGCATCAACTTAATGTTCGGCTTCAAGACACCGTGGAACTGAAACGTTTGACGAGTTGTTAGACGAATTGAACCGTAAGAGGTACTTTCGTCTGCGAACTTATCAATCGCCAACCACTGCTTAGGGGTAATGATGCCACCAGGCATACGAGCACGAAGCATGACGTTATGTAACGGTTCGAGCTTTTGTTTGGTACGTTCGTTACGAATATCACGGTCGTCTTGTTGATACATACCGTGAAAGCGGATCAACTGAAAGTTATCAGCAGTAAAACCGCCCGTAATTCTATCTTGGAGATCTTGTTCAATCGTACCGCGAAGATTTTTACTTTCACGCTTAAGACGTTCATTGTCAGCCAAAGGTCCCAGTACTTGACCTAGCACTTCTTGCTCTATTACTTGCTTGCTCATTAGTACACATCCCTTTGGTAACGTTTCGCTTTACGTAAATCATTAATATATTGTTCAGCTTGCTCGCGGCTCTGATTGCCATGTTTTTCCGCAATTGTAACTAACGCTTCATGAACATCTTTCGCCATTCGAGTCGCATCGCCACATACATAGAGGTACGCGCCCTCTTGAAGCCATTGCCAAACCTGAGCTGCTTGTTCGATTAAGCGATCTTGAACATAAACCTTTTCTTTTTGGTCACGACTGAAGGCAACATCAAGCTTGGTTAGCGCACCAGACTTAAGGTACTTCTGCCATTCAACTTGATATAAGAAATCTTGAGTGAAAGTTCGGTCACCAAAGAACAGCCAGCTCTTACCTTGAGCGTCATTGTTTTCACGCTCTTGAACAAAACTGCGGAACGGTGCGATACCGGTACCTGGGCCGACCATGATGATTGGTGTATTGTCGTCTTGTGGTAATTTGAAGTTATTGTTGTTCTCAACAAACACCTTCACTTCACCACCCTCTTCAAGACGTTGAGCTAAGAAGCTAGAAGCTCCGCCTAAACGAGACTCTTCGCCTTTTTGGTATTCAACCAAACCAACCGTCAAGTGAACTTCTTCATCTACTTCTGCTTGGCTTGATGCAATAGAATAGAGACGCGGTGTCAGCTTACGTAACAGGCCAATTAACTCATCAGCCGATAGCTTAGTTTTCTTCTCAGCTAAAACATCGACAACTTGAGTATTACCCGCGTATTCACGAAGCTTGTCTTTATCTTCCACCAGCTTGATTAACTTCTTGCTGCCCGATAACTCAGCAAACTTAGTCACAAGTTGAGGGTTTGAAGTGGTAATCTCAAATTTACTCACTAGCGCACTATGGATAGATAGATTCTCACCATCGACATCGACACTTTCGATACCCGATAACCCAACCTTAGAAAGAATCTGATTTGCGAGTTCTGAACTGTTTTCATACCATACGCCTAGCGCATCGCCGGGTTGGTAGGTAATGCCCGACTCATCAAGATCAATCTCGATATGACGAACATCTTTACCCGAGTCACGACCCGTGATCTTTTGACTGGTTAATAGTGTCGCGGTGTATGGGTTTTGTTTGGTGTATTGCGAATGACCGGCGGCCGCTTGACCGACTGGTAATTGAACCACATCGGCTTCAGTGCCTGTCGATAGCGTCTCTTTTACTTGCTCTAATGCTTTAGCGCGCCATTCCGTTGCTGATTCTTCGTAATCAACATCACAATCAAGACGGTCGACAAACGATTTAGCACCAAGCTTAGCGAGGAAGCTATCGAAGTCTTTAGCCGTTTGGCAGAAGAACTCATAGCTTGAGTCACCTAAACCAATCACACCGTATTGTAGGTTTGATAATTTTGGCGCTTTCTTCGATTGAAGGAATTCATGCAACTCAATCGCGTTATCAGGGGCTTCGCCCTCACCATTGGTTGAAGCGACGAAAATGACGTGTGTCTCTTTGGCTAGGTTCTTACCTTTATAATCACTCGCATCGAAAAGCTCGACGGCGATACCTAAGGCTTTTGCTTCTGCCTCTAGCGATTCAGCGACGCCTTTAGCATTACCGGTTTGAGAAGCGAAGATAATGCTGAGCTTACCCGCTGGCTTAGCCGCTACTGCAGCGGCCGCTTGAGCGATTGGCGCAGCAGCACCGACAGGCTGAGCTTGGCTCACTCCCCAAAGGTAACCACTGACCCATGCCAGTTGCTGTGAAGACAGTTCAGAAACAGTTTGCTGAAGATGACCCAATTGTTGGTCATTAAGTGGTGCTGCTAGCCCAGGTAACTCATTAGCCCCAGACTGTGCATTATTATTTTGTGAAGACTCTTTCTTATTTAAAGACATGGTCACGACATCCCTAATCATTGCGTGACGATAGATTAACCACTCCTTTTAATAACAAGAAAGAATAGAAAAGTATGTTTTATAACTTTTTGGAAGTAAAAACCGATTGAAACGCAAATTGACTTACTGGTTTTCAATACGCACTTGCTGAAAGCCAACCGCCATTGCCGATTTAGATGCTAGGTCTAAATCCGCGTAATGGCACTCTTCACCATGAACATCAGTAAGCAGAACAAAGCCACCTCCCATATGGCGAAACTCCACAACCCAAGACCCTTCTTGAATTGAGGGCTCTATGATCGCTTCAACTAACAGATTTTCTCTATATAAATTTCGTAATTCATTGAGTGTCATATTCCATCCCTTGCTTTGACCTCACTACATAGACCTTATAAGAATAGACGCAAATTGGCTCTCTGTATTAAGGATGGTCGAAAGTGATGAATGTGCTAACTAATTCCAGAAAGATATAATCAATAGATATAAAAAAACGCCACTTAATAAAGTGGCGTTCTTAAAATTCGTTCTAAATTTGCTTTATATGGCCTAGAAGCGCACTTCAGCACCAGCAAACCAACCATCGACCATGACAAAGCTCTTGCCTAGTTCTGAGCTAAAGAACTCATCCGAATCTAAATCGATAACACGGTAACCACCACGCAGGGCAATTTCAGATTCTGATACTGGAATTCGGTACTGAACACCCGCCATCAAGTCAGTGCTCTTAATACCACTGCTATCACCGAACTCCATCGTACCAATGATATCGAAGTTAGTGTCCGGCACATTGATCTCTGCGTTACCGTAGAAGCTCCACGTGAACTCATCAAACGTCGATGTTTTCGCACCTGTTGCTTTTGGTTCAATGTAATTCGAGTTTGAGTATTGAGTAAACGTCACACCCGCATCGAAGTTCATCTGCTTGTGATCTAACAACGTGTAATAGAAGGTGTAGTCGTACTTATCGAAAGCCAATGAATCTGCATCAACAGAAGTATAGCGAAAGCTAGCGTTTGGTAGCATCGGGGCATTATGCTCAAATGCGAAATACAACGAAGGTGAGTTAGAATCGTCATCTTGTCTAACTTCGTTTAGCTTTGTACTTCCCCACCACATATCGGCACCGACTTTAGCCGTGTAAGAAAACTCTTCTTCAGCAGACACTGCTGAACTTAAAGATAGCATTCCCACTAAAGCAATTAATGGCATTTTATTCATTTGAGATAGCTCCAATTCCATATCGTAGTGCTAATTGTATGCACATTCATAGATTATTGGGGAAAATTCTACCACACATCTTAAATTCTAAAACGATAAACCGCTGACGAGTAAAGATTTGACGGCACGATGACCTTAGTAACGTCTCTGGTTAGAACTGTGTACAAAATTTTTGAAAAACCACACACCGATTGCAATCACGATCAACCAAGGCAGTAACTTAAACACGACGCCCATCATACCTAAGACCAACATGACTAATAACGCCACTCCGGTTGCAGCCAATACCGTCATAAACGTAATACCAGTGACAAGTAGAGTCGCAACGAAAATAAGAACAAATATTAATTCAAACATAATGGTCTCCCTAATGAGTTAATGACCTATCTTTCCTACTTTCTAACATTGCAGCTTCCATACCAAGTATGCCAACCCTATAAAATCCTTATTTATCAGATAAATAAAAAGCCACACATCTTCATGCGTGGCTTTTCGGAAACTTATAGTGGTAAATTTAACCTCTAGTGGCGAATTTAACCTTAAGTTTTTAACTTAGAGGGAGCTTAAACATTTAGCTCTTTAGGGATCTTAGCCAATGCTGTTTGCATCACTTCAATACCTGCACCTTTCTTATGTGCGTTTTCACTGATGTAGCGACGCCATTGTCTTGCGCCCGGCATGCTTTGGAACAAACCAAGCATATGACGAGAGATGTGTCCTAAGCTTGCACCATTTGAAAGCTCACGCTCAATGTACGGGTACATTTCTTCAACCACTTGTGAGCGCTTCTTAATTGGCGTGTCTAAACCAAAGATCTGCTGATCAACTTCAGCCAAGATAAACGGGCTATGGTAAGCCTCACGACCGATCATCACACCATCAAGGTGTTGCAAGTGCTCCTTAGTTTGCTCAAGAGTCGTAATGCCACCATTCACGGCAATCACCAGATCAGAGAAATCTTTCTTGATTTGGTATGCACGATCGTAATCTAGCGGTGGGATCTCACGGTTCTCTTTCGGGCTAAGGCCACTCAACCACGCTTTACGCGCGTGAATAGTAAATTGCTCACAGCCACCTTTTTCAGAAACCGTCGAAACAAACTTAGTTAGAAACTCATAAGAGTCTTGGTCATCGATACCGATACGCGTTTTCACGGTAATTGGAATATCAGTGACTTCTTTCATCGCTGAAACACAATCTGCCACCAACTCGGGCTCAGCCATCAAGCATGCACCAAATCGACCATTCTGAACTCGGTCTGAAGGGCAACCTACGTTAAGATTCACTTCATCATAACCGCGTTCACCAGCAAGCTTGGCACAAGCAGCAAGATCAACCGGGTTTGAACCACCGAGTTGAAGTGCAAGAGGATGTTCTTGCTCGTTATATTCTAGGAAGTCGCCCTTACCATGTAAGATCGCGCCCGTTGTTACCATTTCCGTGTACAGAAGAGTCTGCTGAGAAAGCAAACGGTGAAAGTAACGACAGTGGCGGTCAGTCCAATCGAGCATGGGTGCAACAGAAAGTCGGTTACTAGCGTATTTACTGGTTTTATTAGTGTTTGTCATGATTCAGTCTCAATTAATACTGTACAAACATACAGTGAATTACCTAGAATTAAACGGAATTACTTCCTGTAGTACCCCTCAAGTACCCCTTTAGGAGTTGGACAATGGCAAGTTATACCATCGAGACCAGAAAGCTAAAAAGCGGTGAACCAAGGTTCAAGGTAACAATCATCGTTAAAAAGAATTCGCGCATTATACACAGGGAAAGCAAAACTCTAAAAAAGAAAGCACTCGCTAAAGCTTTCGGTAAAAAAAGGGTAGCTGAACTAGAAGCTCAAGGGGTACTCAATCAACCAAAAACAGTCCCCCTTTCGGTACTCCTCGATTTATTCATGGCCGAAAGAGATCTTTGGGACAATACAGGCCGCACCAAACGCTATGTGATTAAGATGCTTAGGGATTGCGACATCGCCCAAGTTGAGAGTAATCAGCTACGAACTAGCGACTTAATCGAGCACTGTAAAAACAGAAGAGGCGCAGGAGCCAAACCCGCAACGATTTATCATGATATTGCTTACCTACGTTCTGTAATGAAAAAGTCTAAGCCTGTCTTCAACATCGACACCAATCACCAGATATTTGATGAAGCCGTCCCAGTTCTCATTGATATGACACTAATAGGTAAAAGCCAGAAACGAACACGTCGCCCTACTGCTGAAGAACTGAAAATCTTAAAGCTTGGATTAGAACAACGTGAGTCTTTCCGACCAAACGGCACAACTCGAATCCCCTTTACCGACATTCTAGAGTTCAGCATTCTTACTTGTATGCGGATTGGTGAAGTCTGCAAGCTGCGTTGGGAAGATCTCAATCAAGAGCATAAAACGATACTGGTTAGAGATAGAAAAGACCCTAGGAAGAAAGAAGGTAATCACATGATTGTGCCGTTGCTTGGCGAGTCATTTGAGATCGCACTAAAGCAACCAAACAAAGGTGATCTTATTTTCCCGTACAACTCACGAAGTGTTAGCGCAGGCTTTCAGCGAGTGAGAAACGAATTGGGTATTGAGGATTTGCGGTACCACGATTTACGAAGAGAAGGTGCAAGCCGTTTGTTTGAAAAAGGGTATTCAATTGAAGAGGTAGCTCAAGTGACAGGGCATAGGAACCTAAACATTTTGTGGCAGGTATATACCCAGTTGTTCCCACACAAATTGCACAATAAACAAGTCGAAACCATCAATTCAGATAGGTGACAAGTATCAATACAATTAAACACACTTGATGATACCGTCATAACCAATTATTCACGGCTAATTCGGCCTCTCTTAATTATGGATTAAGTTAATGTTCGACATACATTTCAACAATCGAGATGAATTCAATCGACAATCTATCGCTATAAATATCATCAACTTACTAGAAAGCGACATTAGTATTTCACCACTAATTATTGATGGTGGATGGGGGACTGGCAAAACTGAATTTTGCTGCAAATTGATAAACCTTTACAAAGAAAAAGATTCGAGCTCAATAATCTACATAGATGCTTATAAATCAGATCATGCTGATGAGCCTTTATTAACCATTCTTGCTGAGGTACTTAAACTCGTACCGGAGAAAGATGGTAAGAGACAAAAGACCATAAACAAAATCCTACCTGCAATCCGTTTTGGGTTAAAAACTTCCCTAAAAGCTGGAGTTGGACACTTATTAAAAACAGATGCAGCTGACATTGCAGAAGGATTCGAAAAAGAGGTCGCCCAAGCAACAGACGCAGCAATAGATGCTTCTGTTGAGAGTATCTTAAAGAGTCACATCGAGGCAGAAGAAAGCTTAGCCGCGTTACAACAAGTGCTAAAGAAGTTATCTTCAGAAAAACCAATTACAATATTTATTGATGAACTCGATAGGTGTAAACCTAGCTATGCCATCAAACTTTTAGAAGTGATCAAACATACATTTAATGTTCCTAACGTTAAGTTTGTCTTAGTTACCAACTCAAAGCAGTTAGAAGCGTCAATAGAACACTGCTATGGCAATGGTGTCGACGCTTCAAAATATCTAGACAAGTTCATAAACTATAAAATAGCACTACCTACAACTCAAAAAACAAACTACGCAATTGATACAAATAAAGTATCTTCTGTTCATTACAAAAATCTGATTAAGTCTAGTTTAACTCTTGGTGACACATGCCTTAGAGGACAATACAGCGAACAGTTCACAAATCTAGTCACAAGAGCAATCTCAGTACATAGCTTATCACTCAGAGAAGTTGAAACCCTTGTACGACATATTGAAGTTCTAAACATCGTCACCCCTGATTACCTTTCTGAAAATAAAATCTTTGGTTACTCGATGCTACACATTACGGGAATTTTATTCTCAGTTATAACTCCACAAGTTGCTCGAAAAATACATTCAAGAAGTGTCACTGCTGAAGAAATAGGCACCCTTTATGGCTTAACTGCAATCCCCGAGCTCAGTGAAAACCAATGGGAATCACCTGAGCACTATGAAATATTTACAGCTCTTATAGCTCAAGAATGTTCATCTAAAGAATCCTTCACAATTGACGGAGAGGATGAGGCAAGGTGGGAGCATTTGTTTAATAGGATGTTTGGGCGAGGGTGGGATAAACCAGATAAAACCATAGAAATTCTGGCATCCATTATAGACAGCATACATCTTTACAAAGCCTAATTATTGAGGGCTCTCTATGAGCCCTTCTTCCTAACTAAACGTTTTAGTCTCAAGTCGAATCAGTCGACTGTTATGCCGCCAAAACATTCCAATAATAACGATCATGGATGGCGGCAACCCCATCGAAGTTAAGTACTGTAAAATCTCAACCATAATTACTTGAACTCATTCCGTAGGGTTTCCCATAGGCCAAATACTATTGGAGCACTTGCGCCAATAATGCCACCGAATTGAACACCGTCTGCCGATACGCTCGCGGTGATAAGCTCAGGGTGACCAACTACCAAAGCAGCTCCCGCGCCAAGTAACGCTAAACCCTTTTTAGTGGATGGTTGAGCTAGGGAGCTTTTCTAGTAAGTCTTCCAAATCCGCGTGTTGGGAGTTCGAATCTCTCCACCCTACCATCTTCAAAGTGCATTA
>NZ_JBFRTR010000136.1:0-23487 GCF_041474215.1 Vibrio sp. 10N.222.52.C12 | reverse complement strand
GCAGTAAGGTCATCGCCCTCTACGTCAGATGCTTGTGATAGCAACTGCTCTTGGCTTAGACGAATCGAACCATCTTCGTCGATTGAGTACGCTAGGTCACCAGACACAGGCGCATCATCAACCGCAGTCACACTCACATCGATGTTTGCAGAGACCGTATCGGTACCATCTGATACATCGAAACCGAAGTTTACGTCGCCATTGAAGTTTTCATTTGGCGCAAAGGTGTACGTACCGTTACCGTTGTCGGTAAGAATACCGTCACCGCCATCGTAGGTCACACCTTCAACCGTTAGGTTGTCACCTTCAATATCAGTAGCACCGGTTAACAGGTCAGCATCGGTGAAGATCAACGTGCCATCTTCTTCAACGCTGAACTGTTGAACTTGAGGGACTGGCAGGTCGTTAACTGGGTTAACGGTTAGGTCAGCTGAAGCTTGAACGGTGTTAGTACCATCAGAGATATCGAAGCTGATATCGATGTCACCGTTGAAGTTCTCATCTGGCGTGATGGTGAAACTGCCGTCATCATTAGCTACAACCGTCGCATCTCCACCAACCGTTAGGCCGCTAGCAGTCAGGTCATCGCCCTCTACGTCAGATGCTTGTGATAGCAATTGCTCTTGGCTTAGACGAATCGAACCATCTTCGTCGATTGAGTACGCTAGGTCACCAGACACAGGCGCATCATCAACCGCAGTCACACTTACATCGATGTTCGCAGAGACCGTATCGGTTCCGTCTGACACATCGAAGCCGAAGTTTACGTCACCATTGAAGTTTTCATTTGGCGCAAAGGTGTATGTACCATTACCGTTGTCGGTAAGAATACCGTCACCGCCATCGTAGGTCACACCTTCAACCGTTAGGTTGTCGCCTTCAATATCAGTCGCACCTGTTAATAGGTCAGCATCAGTGAAAATAAGTGTGCCGTCTTCTTCAACGCTGAACTGTTGGTCTTGAGGTACTGGCAGGTCATTAACTGGGTTAACGGTTAGGTCAGCCGATGCTTGAACCGTATTGGTACCATCTGAGATATCGAAGCTAATATCGATATCACCATTGAAGTTCTCATCTGGCGTGATGGTGAAGCTGCCGTCATCATTAGCTACAACCGTCGCATCTCCACCAACCGTAAGGTCGCTAGCCGTAAGGTCATCGCCCTCTACGTCAGATGCTTGTGATAGCAATTGCTCTTGGCTTAAACGGATAGAACCGTCTTCATCGATTGAGTACGCTAAATCGCCTGACACAGGTGCATCATCAACGGCAGTTACACTCACATCGATGTTGGCAGAGACCGTATCGGTGCCGTCTGATACATCGAAGCCGAAGTTTACGTCGCCATTGAAGTTTTCGTTTGGCGCAAAGGTGTAAGTCCCGTTGCCGTTGTCGGTCAGGATACCGTCGCCACCATCGTAGGTCACACCTTCAACCGTTAGGTTGTCACCTTCAATGTCTGTCGCACCAGAAAGGAGGTCAGCGTCGGTGAATACAAGAGTTCCGTCTTCCTCGATTTCAAACGTTTTATCTTCAGGAACAGGCGCGTCATTAATCGGGCGTACCGTTAAATCAATTGCGCTGCTAATCGTTTCTTGGCCGTCACTGATGTCGAAAGTAAGGTCAAGTTCACCATTAAAATCAGCTGAAGGAACAACGGTGAAAGTACCATCACCATTGTCTTGAACTGTTGCATCATCACCAACTTGAACGTTAGAAGCAACAAGCTCGTCCCCATCTACATCACTTGCGTATTCGAGTAATTGTTCTTGAGTGAATGTTATGGAGCCATCTTCATCCATGATGTAAGCCAGATCTTGTTCAGCTTCTGGCGCATCATTTTCACTTTCCACTTTGATTTTAAACGTTTCGCTTACCGTTTCAGAATCAAAGTCATCCTCTACTTCGCTAATGGTCTCTTCGTCAGAAGCTTGAACATCAACTGCAAACGTCTCTTCTACTGTTTGTGAATCTAGCTCATCACCAACTTGTTGGTCACCCGACTCTGAAGATGTCGCACTCGGCGCTGCTGAAGTACGCGCAGCTTGGCCTTGTTCTTCATTACCTTCAGCGTCTACACCACCTGTCGCAGCCTCTGCGATATCACCACCTACAGCTTGTGCGCCCGCTCCAGCACCGCCACCACTGCCAGCAGCGTTATCCGAGCCAGCTTCAGAAGCGGCTCCACCAACTACATTGGATTGTGCAGCGTCTGAATCTCCATCACTTTCTGGCGTCTCTTCTTGCACAGCCGCACCAGAAGCAGAGGCATCTTCAGCATTACCTGCACCACTCGGATTTTCGTCTAAAGCCTGGTTAACTTCGTCTGCCGCATCCGCATTTTCAGCACCCGTCGCTATTGTCGACGCAATCGTGTTTTGTTGATTTTGTTGATTCTGCTGTTGGGAGGGCGTACCCGCGTCGTTCGTGTCCGTTTGTTCTACCGCGTCATTTAGATCTTCATTTTGGTTGTTTTGGTTATTTTCGCCTGCCATTACAGCCTCCGTTGCTACTAGCTAACTGATCGTATTTATAGAGGCATTAAAGGACATCATTTTGAAAAACCAATTTTTTATACAACATTTTTCATAATTTCTTTTTAAAGAGAAAGAATCAAAAAAAATTTGAAAACTGCCTTTAAAGATCCTTAGTTATTGTGATTAAAGCAATTAAGGGAGTGGAGCGATGATAGACATGACGAATTTGTTGCGCTCGGTCGACAACAACCACAAAGGGCTGCAATTGCTATTAGGCGACTTTTACAATGACTTTTCTGACGCAGCCCTAAATATAGAAGCGCTTCATAAAGGTAATCGTTTTGATGAACTCAACAGTTACTCAAAACGATTGAAGACCATCTTAACGTTGCTTTGCGACCAAGACCTTCCGCCAAAAATGGCCAAATTGGAACACTTGAGTAGACACGAGTTTCCTGCGCCGGAAGATCTAATAGAGGATGTAAAAACTGAATTGCACAACGTCAATCGACAAATCAACCACTTGTTGGATATTAAGGAAGTAATAGATGGCAAGTAACCGAGGTCAGTCATGAGCAATAACCAAATAGAACATCACCTCAGAAAAGCACTTGTTTCCAATAACGAGGCTTCTAAGGTCACAGCTGATGACACTATTGTGCTTGCTAGTGCCATGACCAGCGTTCACAAAACGTTGCTCATTATATTCTTGCTCGCTTTGGTCGCTATCGCCGTGGCGTCACAAGCACGTATTGACATTGTTGTTTCTGTACGTGGAGAACTGCTATTGGAATCGGATGTTGAGAAAGTTCAACATTTAGAAGGCGGGATATTAGAAGAATTGTTAGTCAGAAAAGGGGAAGTCGTTTATGAGGGCCAACCTATCGCTCGAATACGCTCACTTGACCGTAACACTCAACTTGATACCGTCAATACTGAAATTATTCAGATAGAGCTCGATAAGATTCGTTATGAAAGCTTACGCGACATGATAGAGCCTAACTTCGACGCTTTCATTGAGAAATACCCTGAGCAAGTTCAGGTCAACATGAATACCTGGAGACAAGAATTCTCTAAAAACCGTTCAAATGAAGAACTCATTACACACGATATTAAGCACAAGAACTCGTTGATCAGTTCAATGTTAAAGCGTCGCAAAAGTTCAGAGAATCAACTCTCTCTGATACGTAAGCAGCTCAACATCAAAAACACCCTCTATAAAGAAGAGATGGCGTCTTATGTCGACGTTCTTAACATGAAAGTACAAGAGTCGAATATGGTGCGTGAGATTGAGAACCTTGACGAATCTGTGATGAATGAGCGTTTCCAACTCGACAAACTGGAAAAGCAACACCGTGACTTGGTTGAGAATCGAAACTCTGAGTACCAAGCACAAATCATTCAAGCGAACAAAGACCTCAAGCTAAAGCGAATCTTACAACCGCAGCATTCCGACAAGGTTGATCGCCTAGTCGTCTACTCGCCAGTCGATGGTGTGGTCGATAAACTTCACTTCAATTTCCGTTCTGCTGTGATTCCGCCAGGAGAAAGTATCGCCGATATTGCCCCAATAAATAATTCGTTACACGGTGAAGCGAAGATCCCACGTAAAGACATGGGATTTGTCGAAATTGGTCAGGCAGTGAAAGTAAAAATGGATACCTATAACTTTGCAAAATACGGGTTTGTTGAGGGAACCATCGCCTCAATCAGCCGTTCATCATACGAAGAAGAAGACGCTGAATTCTATTTAGCTGAGATTGAAATTGACCGAAACTTTCTTGAACGAGGAGGCACTCAATACAAGTTATCACCTTACATGGAGTTTACCGCTGATGTGAAAACAGGCTCGCGTCGCGTGATCGAATACGCTGCGAAACCGGTGATGTCAGCCATCGAGGATGCTTTCGATGAGAGATAATCAATGAGCGGTAAACCTTCGTACAATATTTCCATACCCGCCCTACGTCTAAGCATACTATTTAGCGTGGTATTGGCTGCGCTCGCTTTCTATTTATACTGTTCTTGGTCAAAAATAGATTCAGTCGCACAAGTGCAAAGCGCCCCACTGCTCATACAAGCCCAGAAGCTTAATCAGACCATAGAACAAGATATTCAAACTCTGCAACAGTGTTTAAGTACCAACACTTGCGGCACTAACCAATTCAACCTGGTTAACTTGAAGCTTGAAATTGATGAATTTCGCTCTTTAGCCTCGTTGAACAAAACCGAGTTCAGCTTGGTTGGGGCAACTGAATACACACAACTGGAATTGGCGATTAATCGTTTCTCCGATAGCGCAAAAACACGTAACGACGTATTAGGCTTGTACCTTTCATTGACCAATAACTATCTGCAGATGGACGACAACTATCGCACCATGTTTAACAACCATGCAAATGACTTAATGTCAGAAAAAAACGAGTTCTTTATCTGGTTGTTTATGGTGGTCGTGATATTGGCTGTGATTACGATTCTATCCAACTCAGTTGCTATGTTGAAGCTAAAGAAATCCAGTTCTAACGAACGCGAAATCGACTATGAATTCGATGCCCTGTATCAAGAGCTGAAGCAGCTAGATTTACAACGTCTTGAAGAGCTTCTTAATGAAGTTAGCATCAACCCCAAGCAGCGTCAGATTTACTCTCATCTCAAACTTATTTTCAGTAAATTAGAAGACCAAAAGCGCAATAACGATCTCTACAAACAGTTGTATGCGCTGATCGGTTATGAGATTCGCGGAATTACAAACACCATCAACGGTGGCGTCCAATATCTGGTTCAAGAAACCGATGAAAACGGCGTGTTGATGGCGAACGATATTACCTCTGCGTGTAGCACACTATCTGAGTTAGCAGAAAACTATAATCGCTTGATATCACAGGGGACGGAAAGCAAGTCGAAAGAGTTCTCTTTACTGAGTGTGTTATCTGAATTAATGATTCATATCAGTGCCAAAGTACAACGTAATGAAAGCCAACTTGACTGTTTTATCTCTGACAACTTACCCAATCGTGTAGAAGGTCAATCCACCAGCTTGTTCTGGATATTGTTCCTGCAGCTTTCCAATGCCATTCAACTCAAATCAAATAAGAAACTGTTTGTAACGATTGAATCGGGTGCGGCTTCAGACATGGAAAATACCCGTGTCACCATCAACCTCAACTTCTTATCAACACTGGATGTTTCTGTTGCCAAGCTCAACAAACTCCATTGGAGCGCACACAAAGACCATACAGCCAGCACAGATGACTTAGCGAAAAGCGTTCTGAAGGATTACGGATATTACGAGAGCCACTGGTTCCAGTCAGGGGCTCAGGAACGTTTTCAGATCGAGCTTGATCTTAAGGCTAAGAACTTCCACACAGAGAAAACTCGCTTTGATGGCAAGCGTTTACTCTTGTGTGCTAATACTCAAGTTCGCATCGATGTGATGAAGAAAATGCTCAGTAATTTGGGGCTGGACATCACCGAGATTCGCACTGCCAATGAGTTATTTTCAGCGGCGAAGACCTTTGGTGATTACGATGCGATTATGCTCACCGATACCTTTGAACCCAACAAACTGCCCTCACTAAGTAAGACTGTGAAATCTCAGCTTAAGAACCACCCAAATACCAAGTTACTGTTGTCAGTGACCAACACTCAGCAAGCACAAGAGTGTCATAGCTTCGTCGACAAAATCATCAACGCCCCTGCTATCCCTTATGAGTTCATTCCAAACCTACTCACCATTATGGAAGCGGAAGCATCGGACGAACAGATGGAGAACAGCTCATTCCTGATCGTAGAGGATGACCGAGTTCAGCAGATTTTACTGAAACGAATCTTGACCAAGCAAGAATACGAACCCGACATGGTTGGCGATGGCGCCGATGCTGTGAAGCACTTCATGAATAAGCGCTCTGACATCATCTTCATGGATTGCATCATGCCGGGGATGGGCGGCATCGAAGCAACAAAACGTATTCGCCAATTCGAACAACAAAACGAGAAAAACCCTTGTACCATCATAGGTGCAACCGCATTGACCAGCAGTAACGAACACCAGGCTTGTATTGAGGCCGGAATGGATTACGTAATCAGCAAACCTTATAAAAGCGACCAAATCATCAAGGTGATCAACAAGTATGTGGCGGTACAAAAACTTAACTAGCAGCATCATAGCTGCGCTTACATTAAGCACGACACCTTCAGCATCGGCGACTACCCTGCTTGAGGCGGTAGAACTCGGTCTGCAGAACAGCCTTTCTCTTCGGGCGAGTGATAAAGGGGTCGAAGAGAACGAGTACAACATTGGTATCAGCCGCTCAAAATTTCTTCCTTCCCTCAATGGTGCTGCCGATACCACATGGAACGAGAATGAAACCTTGCTATCAAGTGTGCCTGATGAAACTTCAAGCTATAACTCGAACAGCTACAGCCTTTCCCTTTCTCAATCGATCTTCAATCTGGGCGATATTTTCAAATATGGGACGGCAAAGCTCGACTTCAACATTGAAGATATTAAACACGAGAACAAAATCCAAAGCACTATTTCAGAAATCGGCTCTCAATACTTTGAGTATTTGAAAAACAACGCACAAATTAAAGCGACCAAGGTAGAGCTTAAGTCGTCTGAGACGCGTGAACATCAAATGCGACGCAATGTGGAACTCGGCAATACAGCCGCCAGTGAGCTTTACGAAGTGATTGCTCAGAAAGAAGGTGTGTCGAATCGATTGAGAACCTTGCAGAAAGACCGTCGCGTCATTCTCAACGGGCTATCGATTCAGATTCAATACCCTATCACTCCGTCTCAAGATATCTACGAAAGTGTGCCTTTAAAAGAGATAAACGAAACCGAACAACGATCAATCATGGATCAAGCGTTAAAGCTCAACAACGACTTGTTAGTGGCTAAGAAAAACGTCGAGAGAAGCCGCAGAAGCTTAAAAGAGAGCGGTTCGAACTTCTTACCGACCGTATCGCTTTCAGCCAGCTATCGACACGATGACGCCAATAACTTCGACAAAACCGACATTACAGCGACAGGCGAAAGTAACTCAACCAGTGTTGGGTTAAACCTAGCAGTTCCTATCTTGTCTGGTGGCTCTGATTACTACGGCTATCAAAAATCATCGACGGCCATCGAACGTACTGAGCTGCTTTACCAAGATTCGCTTTACACCACACGTAACAGTGTGAATACCTCCGTGCTCAACATTAACGATTTCTCGCAGTCTATAAGCAGTTACGAAAACATCATTCGCGCCAACTACGCGTCTTATAAAGGGATCCAAAGAGCCTACCAATTGGGCACGCGTACTATCACCGACTTGCTGGCGGCGGAAAGTAAACTATTCAGCGCCTTAAGAGACTACGAAAGCGCACGATACGACTACATCATCGAGACCATCAAGCTTGAGCAAATTAAGGGAATACTCTCAATTCAATCTATCGAAAGCGTGATGCAATTAATGAGCGATATTGAGGGACGAGACAATCAAGATTTGGTGCCTAAACATCTTCTCTCAACGGAGTCGTTGAGGAAAGGAGGTCGCAATGCAAACTGAGCAGTTTTCGCAAAAGATCAACATGGCAGATAAGTGTTATCTGACTTTCTCAACGATAATATCGACCCTGTTTGGTTTGGTACTGCCCTTCTCCATTCTGATCATTTTTGACCGAGTGTTACCCAACCAAGCACAAGATACTCTGTTCTTATTGTTCGCGATTATCTTGATTTCTATCTTCCTCGACTATCACTTAAAAAATCAGGAAGAGAAGATTTCCTCTGTCATCATGAGGCAGTTTGAGACCAACTTAACCAATAAGGTATTTCAATCCATCTGTTTGGCGGAAATCTCTAAGTTCCGACGTTTGGAGCCAGGCGAATACCTAGAACGAATCTCAACCATTCCTGAATTGAAAACCTTCTTTGGTGGCGAATCGGTTCGAGCGCTTATCAACCTTGCCGTCAGCGTGATCACTATCCTCATCATAGGACTCATCAACATATGGGCTGGCATTACCCTTCTGATTGCCTCTGTCATCTTGGCTATTTTTGCGTGGAGCCTTTCCAAACAAAAGATTGGTAGTTTGCAGAATAAGTCAGACATCGAAGGGTTAACTACCTCCAAAATCATTGAGATCATCTCTAGCCCGCTTGATATCAAAGCTCGAAATATGGAATACCGCGTTGAAAGCCTGATGACACAAATGGTCGAAGAGCGCGAAGTTGAGAACATCAAATATGAGCAGATTGAATCTAACTTCAGCCTAATATTGGCGCTCATCCAACAGCTTTCTATAGCTTGTGTTGTTGTGGTACTGGCAACGGCCGTTATCAATATGGAATCTAGCCAAGGCATCATGGCCGCGATCATCATGCTAACCAACCGTTATTTTGCGCCTTACCAACAAGTGATGCGCACCGCGAGCCGTTGGGAGTTAAACAAACTCCATATTCAGCGTATCGTTGACCTCCTTGAATTGGCCGCCTCTGTTGAACACCAACATGAAACAACAGAAGTAGAACGTATCTCGGTTAAGTATTCTGAAAAGCAGCGTATCGAGTTCGAACTCGGACAAGCCTATTTGCTGACAGGGAAAAGTGGTTCAGGTAAGACCCACCTCGCTAACTGTATTACGCGTCAGAACAGTGATAGCAAACTAGATATCATGATTAACGACACGCCTTTGGATGACGTCAATTACAACGTTTGGCGTAACAGTGTTCTGATGGTTGATAAGACCAGTTCGTTCGTAGAAGGGACGATTATCGATAACCTCACCTGTTTCCGCCCAAGCTTGAATAACACGGCGTTTGCACTGTGTGAAACCATGAACATCAAAGCTCAAATTGATGGGCTTCCTGCCGGTTTTTATACAGAACTCAAAGGCCATATGCGTAACCCATTCTCACGCCAAGTTGGCTACGCCCTATTATTAGTTCGCGCCCTGCTCGCCAGTAAGCGCGTATTGATATTTGATGACATCGACTGTGTGTTTGATGAGGAATTTGCACGAATGGTTCTCACCAGTACGGCTTATCGAGCCAACGACAAAATCTTGATCATCGCCAGTAATAAAATGGACAAGCTTAACCATCGCCTCAAACGCGTAAAACTTACCGGAGGTGACCAATGAGTATCTTAGTCGACTTCAATAATGTACCGCAACGTGTCTTGGATTTTGAATCCAGCGGATACGACGAACGTTACAGTCAATCGCCACTTATCCGCGGTTTGGCCTACACCTTGATAGCACTCGAATGGGAAGGCACACCCGCGATACTCAGCGATGCTTTTATTCCGAAACACAAAGACAGCGACAGCTTTACAGCAACCATAGAGCGTCTTGGGTATCGCTGTGATGTGACCAAATTAAAGACACTCGAGAATATAGATAAACACCCTCAGCCATGCTTTATTGAAATAGAGAATCTAAGTGCGATTTTCTTAGGCACCAAAGATGGAAAGTTGCTGCTGTTTGATTACACGAACAACAACACCATTGAATACCCAATGTGCAAAAAGCCCTGTTTGCTGATTGCGATTAGCGAATATTCTCGTCTGTTCCGCGAGCCACCTCCGGAATCGCAAGACAGAAGCAATTGGATTAAATACGCTTTCTATCGTTATAACAATGAACTTAAAAGCCTGATCATTCTCAGCTTCGTCATCAGTATTCTCGGTGCATTGCAGCCATTCTTTATTATGAGTGTATATAACTTCGCACTGACTTCGAGCTCCGAAGCCACACTCTATTGGCTAACCTTATTCGCCATTATTGTCGGCTTCTCTGAATACTTCTTTAAGAAAATGCGGGTCAACATCATTGCCACTTCCGGTAAAGACCTCGCCGTGCACATCTCGCAAGCCGTTATATCTAAATTGCTTTGGCTACCCTATGCGATGACATCTACTGCTGGGGTCTCTTCTCAGCTAGCACGTTTGAAAGATATCGATACCTTCCGACGCTTGGTGACTGCCGAATCGACGCTCAGCTATTTTGATATGCCGTTTGTGATCGTATTTATCATCGCCATTGCTCTGATGTCTGGTACAGCGGCATTAGTGGTGATGGGTGGTTTAATCCTGATGTTAGTGTTCTGTATTTACTCTCGCTATATCTACTCGCAAGCCACATCCAAAAGTTCGCGCGCCAATGCGATGGTCTCGTATCAATGGAACGAAATCCTTCGTGGTATCAAAACAATCCAAGGCCTGCCTTTACTTCGTGTCGTTCAATCTCGATTCAGTGCATCGCATATGCAAAGCACCAGCGATGCAGAGAACGTTGCCGTAACGAACAGTAAGATTCAGGCCGCTGGCGGTAGTTTGATCCAAGTGATTGGCACAGCAAGTATCGTGACTGCAGTTATTGGCGTGATGGAAGGTACTTCTGATGCGGGTGCCATGCTCGCGACCGTTATTCTGGTTTGGAAAGCGTTAGGCCCAATCATGGGTATCTATAACTCAATTTCCAAGTTCCAGTCGATCAAAGCTTCGTCCGCACAGATCAACAATTTAATGTCGATGAATGACGACAAATTAACCTTAGAGAAAAGCCCGCCTATTCGCCTGTTCCAAGGCAGCATCGTGGGCAGCGGTGTCAGTCACCGATACGCGGGAGCAGCAACCGGCTTAACTAACTTGGGGTTCAAAATCCCACCCAGTGCAAAAGTGGTCATTTGTGGCCCAACGGGCTGCGGCAAAACCACCTTAATTTCAATCATTGCTGGGTTAGAAGACCGCTATCAAGGCGCAGTCTCTGTCGATGGTTACAACATTAAACAGTTCAATAGCTACCGTTATCGCACCTCGATTAACTACATCCCTTTTAATTTGCATATTTTTGAAAGCTCACTCGAGACCAACTTCATTCTACACAACGGGCTGATTCCAACAGACAAGATGCAAGAGATGGTGAGCTTCTTCGAGTTAGATGAATGGCTTCCGGAAGGCTTAGCTACTCAGTTAAGCGTGGATAAATGCAAAAGTCTCCCGAATGGAATTCAACAAAAATTGCGTCTGGCACTCGGCTTAGGTAACTGTGAGCAATCTCTGATTATTATTGATGAGCCATTCAATGGTGCAGAAAATGAAAATGCGCAGTACTTTAACCGTTTGTTCAGCGATAAGTTGCTGAATAAAACAGTCATTTTTTCGACCAACGACCCTGGTTTGATCGCAACATCAAACATGAGTTTAGTGTTAGAGCCGGATGGAAATTTGAAATATTTTGGCTTAACAGACAAATACTTAAACAGCTTAAGCTAAAACCTCAACGCTTAATCACAATTCGCTATTTAGGGAAATGGATATAATTGACAAATTCATAAGCGAGAGGGATGATTCGCCCCAATACCACAGGTAACAAGGAAGAATATGTACACATTCGTTGCAGACAAGCTTGATGTAGCTTACTTATCCGCAATTCCTGAAAACCACCAACTTCAGGAGTGCGATGTACCTGAAGAAGAGATGGAGCTTCGAGAGATCGTTGAGGTTTGGTATGAGTCTGCCTTCCTACCCGCTTTCAATCTTCAGAAAATAGACATTGAGAACAAAGCAGAGCTCACCATCGTACAAATGCACGTATTCAGCAATGATACGAGCACACTCGCCTTCCTACTAAAAAACAGAGTGTATCGCGCCGCACTTAACAGAATGCTCGGTATTTGGACATTAGAACCCTCTGCAAAAACCGTATTAGAGCAACTTCTTTTCGAATTAAGCCTCGATAACAATCGTCCTCATTAGTAAGCTTTTTAAGTGATTCATCAATAAGCATAAAATTAAACAAACTGCCAAACGCTATAAATTACTAATAAAAGAACGCATTTCAAAATAAGCTCTGGAATCACAAGAACTTATACCTCTCCCACACTTACGTAAAATTTACCGTTTCAAAGTTTCCATATCGGCATTTTTATTCTACTGTTTTTATATAACGACAGTTGGATGGATCCTTATATGGCGATTACGGTTTGGAATAACCTTTCAGTCAAACATAAACTCTTTGGCTTAGTTCTACTTCCCATTTCATTATTACTCTTCCTAGCAGGTAGACAGGCTTATATATTAACGACTCAGTTAACCGATTTTGAACGAACCAATCAGTTATCTGTCTATCTTCAAGATATTTCTATTTTGTATAGAAGTACCTTAGCCTCTAGCCCTGAAGAGTTTGCTACTCAAAGCAACCAAGTAAAGGCAGAACTTAAAAACCTGTCTCCCATCATTTTTTTAGACGCATCTGATGAAATGAATCAACTTGTTGCCGATTTCAGCGAAGCGACCTTATCGACGATGCAAGTGACTGACACTTACGATAAATTGGATGCCCTCGAATGGCAGAGCGATTTATACAAGCAACTGTTACTTGAAGTAGAGAAAGTCCCTTTTGAAAACACTAAACGTGAAATTCAACAGCACCTCACTGCCCTTCAACAACTTGAGTGGTTGATGTTTTGGTCGAACGAAGAGTTCAAGCTTGGTAGTTCACTGATTGAGATCTTCCAAATCAGCCAAGAGTACGACCCAGAACTCGCCGAACAGATCAAAACCTTGAGTGAAAGACAGCAATTGTTCTTAGAGCGCTTTGTTTCATTGAACGCCAACGAACATCAAGTTTCTTTGATGGTTGAAGTGTTTCGAAATGATGTGTTTGCTCAAAGCCAAGAGATAAGAAGCGCGCTACTCGACCTAAATACAATCAGCCAACTGACGCCACAAGAAGTGTCTGTCGGCTTAGAAGCGATGAGCGCACGGCTCAACTTATTACAAAGCCTTGGCGGCGTAATCAAGCAAGAGTTTCAACAAGAAGTTGAGCAAGCCATCTATGACGCGCAAATACAACGAACCCTGTTTATTTCAATCGTCGCTTTGCTGGCTGCGATTGTTATGGGTTTAACTCTTAGCTTGGCGAGACAAGTCACTAACAACCTTAATTTGGTGTTAGCTTTCTTAAAAAGCGAAAATGATGACACGCGCCCTTCTTTAGATAAATTAATCCAAGGTAAAGATGAACTCAGTCTGTTTGCTCAGCAAGTTGAACGATTGACCATCGAACGAGAGCTCGCGAAAGAGAGATTGACGGTAGCAAAAGAAGACGCAGAGAGAGCCAAAGAGGATGCCGAACACGCGAAAGACCACGCAATACAAGCCAGCAAAGCAAAAAGTAGCTTCTTGGCCAACATGTCTCATGAAATTCGCACCCCGCTCAATGGTGTTATTGGTATTTCGGAAATCCTCGCAGATACGCCGCTCACACCCACACAGCGTGATTATGTGGATACGATTGAAACTTCATCCCAACTGCTACTTAGCTTAATCAACGATATCTTAGACTTCTCTAAAATTGAGTCTGGCATGCTATTAATCAGCCCGCATTCTGCATCGATTAGAGAGTCGATATACGACATCGCCTCTATTGTGGCACCAAAAGCGAAAGAACAAAAAATATCGGTTAACGTTGATATCAGCCCAGACACACCAGCTCGCGTGATGATCGACGATCACCGCTTAAGACAAATCCTAATGAACTTTATGTCGAATGCAGTGAAGTTTACGGCAGAAGGTGGCGTCACATTATCAATCCAAACGCTCGAACAATCTGACGATAATGTCACCATTCGATTTGCCGTTCGCGACACAGGTATTGGTATCGATTCAAAGCAACAAAAACAAATATTTGAACCCTTCGCTCAAGAGGATGATTCAACAACCAGACAATTCGGTGGTACCGGTCTTGGCCTTGCTATTAGTACTCAGTTGGTCGAGTTAATGGGCGGCCAGATACAACTTGATTCAGTTAAAGGTGAAGGCAGTTGTTTCTACTTCGACCTAGCATTGGCTGTTGATTTGATGTTACCGAAACCAAGCACTGCCTCAGCAAATATTTATATTCTAGGTAATGAGAACATGCTTTCTGAGCGAATAGAAAGCGACCTTAACCTTTATGGTTTGAAGGTTACCGATAAAACGAATGATATAACGGCAATTACAGAGCAGCTCTCCACTCAAAAACACACTAAACCTATTACTGTTGTTTTCGCCGAAGATGACGCATTCCTAGCTAATACCCACGCAGATAACTTAGAAAAGCTGCACCAAAACGGCATCACTATCTGTTTGATACGTTCCTTCTTAAGTGAGCCAGCGGATCTTGGTGACAGCGTTACTGCACAAGTCGCACAGCCCCTACTCGGCTTGCGTTTAATTAAAGCTATTGAGCTTTGTGATACTCGAGGTTTGGCGGAACTATCAGAAGCAAGCCAGACATCAGTCGAGATCCAACACAAAATCCTCATCGTTGAAGACAACAAGATCAACCAAAAAATTGCTGGTCTTCATGTCGGTAAAAGTGGTTTTGAATTCGAGTTCGCTAATAATGGTCAAGAAGCTGTGGACATGTTCACCGCTAATCCTCATTACGCGGCGATACTCATGGACTGCATGATGCCGGTTATGGATGGCTTTGATGCAACAAGCAACATCCGAAGAATTGAAAAAGAAACGGAAGCGACGCGACGCATCCCTATCATTGCATTGACCGCCAGTGTCATCGATGACGATATTCAGAGGTGTTTCGACGTTGGTATGGATGACTATGCACCAAAACCATTCAAGTTCGAAATGCTTAAAGAGAAAGTACTCACCGCGGTAGAAGCTATGCCACTACCAGCTTCCTATAAAGCTCAACCTAAGAAACAACCTGCAACTGTCACTCCAATTATCAACGGGGCTGCGACCAAACGTACTTTGCCTGAAGAAGCGGAACAAAACGCAATTCCGAGCAAATCAGAGAGAATCTTGCTAGTCGAAGACAACCGCGTCAATCAAAAAGTAGCTTCTATCATGCTGAAGAAGGCCGGATATGCCTTTGAAATTGCAGACAACGGACAAATTGCCGTTGATATGTACCAGAACGACAGTAGCTTCGACATTATTTTGATGGATTGCATGATGCCTGTTATGGACGGTTTCACGGCAACTAAGGAGATTCGAGAACACGAGAAAAACCAAGGCTTAAGCAAAACTCCTATTATCGCGTTAACCGCCAGTGTTATCGATGATGATATTCAAAAGTGCTTTGATTCCGGAATGGATGGATACGTAGCGAAGCCCGTAAGAAAAGAAAAGCTATTCCATCAAATAGAAAGTGCGACTTGTTAGGAGATACCTCATGGATTGGATTAGAACAATAAAAACACTTCCCCGCAGAGTCATGTTGCCAGTCGCGGTAGGGCTATTAGGAAGCTTGCTTTTTCTAAGCCCTGCTCACGCCGCTGAAGATTATGCCATATTTTCTTTAGACTCCGGATTTGAAGAGATATCAATAAACAAAGCGCGAAAGCTCTATAGAGGGAAAACTAAGCACCTCAATGGCAAACGTGTTGAACTGTCTGATTGGCCTGAGAACAGTGCCGAAAGAGAGGACTTTTATCAGCTTTTGCTTGGAAAAAATGCCGCTCAAATGAATGCACACTGGGCTGGTTTATCTTTTTCAGGAAAAGCGCGTTATCCAAGAGAAATCAAAACGGCGTCAACCGACAGCTTAGTCGACTGGCTTGATGACAAACCAAACCGTATTGGTTACTCCCCACTCTCTTCGGTTCCTCAAAATGCCAACGTTCTCTACGTTATAAGTTCGGAGAAATAATATGAAAAGAATAATTACGTCAGTGTTATGTGCCTCAATGGCCTCTCCGGCTTTTGCGAATATCGAACTTACCGATAATTTATCCTTGAGTGGCTTTGGCTCAACGTCTTGGGCAACATCGGATAACGATAATCCATTAATCATCAACCGCGGTTTTACTGATGAGAGCTGTTACGACTGTGATACCACATTTGGTGTTCAACTCGATTACTTCTACAACTCATTCAAAGCTTCCGTGCAAGTTGTCAAGCCACCCCAATATGATTGGAGTGAGCCGCAGCTAGAGTGGGCTTACTTAGGTTATGAATTTAATGACTTTGATGTCAGCATTGGTCGATTACGACTGCCACTGTTCCTTGCCTCTGAGTACTACTATGTAGGCCAAGCCTATATGACCGCGAGGCCACCGACAGAGGTGTATAACAGCGTTCTCGGAATCACAGCTTTCAATGGCATAAAAGTGAGCTGGACTCACGATGTCAGTGACGAAGCTACTCTTTTACTTACTCCGTTTATCGGCATAAAAGATAAAAATGACGTAGATTTCAACTCGACTACAAAACTGGAATTTGAAACCAATCGCATGCTCGGCGCAAATCTGCAGCTAAGCGGTGATAGCTACCGTTGGAATTTATCTTTCCTAGATTCAAATTTCGATCAGATTGTGATCACAACAATTCCCGGAGTACCGACCCCATTCAGAACTGAGCAAGACAACAAGCATATACAACTTTGGTCATTAGGAGCAGAATACGAACTGGGTCAATTTGTTTTGACAAGTGAAGGACAGATCAGTGACATCTCGTCCTCGATGTACGCTAGTTTGGGCTACAGACTAGATTTATTCACTCCATACGTCGTTTACGGAGCAGAGTTTGATTCTCACGAACACCTAACAGGAAACAGCTACCTAATTGGTGTGGATTACGATGTGTTACCTAACGTCTCCATCAATGGCGAAGTGCAATATTTTGAGGCTCGTAAAGCAAACGGTGCCTTTGTTGAGAATTTCAACGCACTTACTGGTTTTGATGACAAAGATGCCGTCCTTTATACCATCATGTTGAGTTTCGTCTTCTAACCCAAAATTAGACAATCACCATTAAATAAAAGCCCAAGGTAATCAAATAACCTTGGGCTTTTTAATGTCTTTGAATTGTCATGCGTAACAAGCCATAACATTGGTCTTAACTATCCTTTAATAGAAAAACATTTAGTTGGTTTGGCGATTAATGTCAGAGCCGTCAATATTGTGTAAGAAGGCTGCAAACTAAAGAACTTCACTACCTTAATTTGGTCAACCTAAGAGCGAATAAACAGATACCTTAAACGGAGAACGCATGCGAATAGCGACTTTATCTTTAAGTTTGGTTTCAGCGGTCGGTTTCGCGGCTAACCCAAATCCTTTTCCAATTACGCCAGACGAAACTGGCGAAGAGTTTATGGTAAGTGCAACGAATCCATATGTAAGCAGCACTGGGTATTCGGTACTCAAGCAAGGAGGTAATGCAGTCGATGCAATGGTGGCGATGCAGATGACAATGTCGGTGGTTGAACCGGATATGACTGGGATCGGCGGTGGTACTTTTGCGCTGTTTTACCAAAAAGACAAAGACCAAGATTGATCGCACCAAACCTTACGACCCAACGGGTTTGCTCGTCGAAAAGAAAACCTACGCCGAAATGTTAGTACCAGAGTTCATGCAGCTCGGTTATCCGGTGCATGTCATTCCAGTCGTCAGTGGCTTGAATGCCATTGAAGTCAAAGATGGCAAGATCTATGGCGCGACCGACAGACGCCGTGCATCAAGCTCTATGGGTGAATAATAAAACGAAATGGGCAAGTAACAGGCTTGCCCTTATTTTGTCTTTAGTTACTTGAACCTCGTCTAAGCAGTTCATGGATGCGAAAAAGCCAGTCGAACGTGTCGACTGGCTTTTCATTATAGGCTTCGCTAATTACTCATTAGGATATTATGAGCTTGGCGCTACTCGTTTATCTTTCAACTGATCAATAACATAGTCAGGAGCTACTTTACCTAGCTCACCTAAGCAATCATCGGTCTTTTCATTTCCGTAGCGCACATAGATATCGCATACCGCGTATAGCTGCTCTGGAGAACCAGAGATCAAATATGCTTTCTCGAACGATTTAGTCGACTTGTCGATATCCAACTCTTCTTGTAATACCCCATTTAGGTACCAGTAGTAGCTGTTATCTTTCGCTAGCTTCGCAGCCACTTCAATCTCTTTGGCTGCCGCAGTTTTGTCTTCAAGGCGAACCAGAGTCAACGATTTCGAATAATGCAGAGCGGCGTTGTTTGGCACGCTCTCCAAACCACGATCTAATACTTCGACTGCTTGCTTATCTTTGTTCTGAGCTCGAAAATTATCTGCGTAGCTCAACCAAACTTGCGCTTCTTTTGGATGCGTATTGATCAGCTCTAGATAAACCGTTTCCGCCTTATCCCAGTCATTGTGCCAACGAAGCACATCAGCAAACAGTAATTGGTACTTTTCAGATTCTTGCGTTTCCAAGAAGCTAATAAGCTCTATGACTGGTGGTTCAATTTGTGCTTTCTGCTCGTCATCCAATGCATTGAAGTCACGGACTAGGTTTGACGTTGCCGTATGGCGAACCATGGTATCGCTGTCTTTTAGCAAGGGTGAAACTAACGCCCAGCGATGTTCAAGTTGGTAAGGTTCAGAACCGATAACCGCCGCTTCACGAACTTCAGGGTTTTGATCTTTTAAGCCTCTTGCCACCGCCACCAGCGCATTTTGGCTTGGATATGAAGCAAGCTCTTGCAGTGCACCAGTACGATTTTCAACAGATTGATTCTGATCTTGTGCCATGTAAGACAACTGTTGAATGCGGGTTTGAGTGTCCGTCATTTCAAGCACTTGATTGATACTTTGTGCTGGCGCGTCAACCGTTTGTTGAACGCTATTCGCAGCCATCGCAGACGTTGAAATTAATGCGGACGTTGAAATCAATAAAGCAACAGCCGTCGCTAAACTCTTCTTCATCATAGTATTACCTTAAACTGGAGAACTTAGCCTGTCCTTAGACTCGTATCTGATTAAATTTATCTTGGACCTGTTGATCCAAAGAACGAGTTAAAACTTGGTCTCGAACGTAGCTTGTTGCGCCTGTTTTGCTCGATGCGCCATCAATACTGAGTCGCTGAATTTACCATGAGCAACCGGATGCCCCATCGCGCGAGCGATGTACGCCATCGACTTATCGACATGAGAAAAGAACTTATGCCAACCAGCACATAAGTAGTTCAAACCCGGTTCACCTACACGAGTTTTGATAAAGCGGTTCTTAGGGCACTCACCATGACAAGCGAACTTGTAATCACACTGCTGACATTGACTGGTCAGTGTACGGGATTTAGCAAAACCAAACTTTTGCTGTGGTGCGCTGTACGCCAAATCATCAAGTTTCTCGTGATGAATATTGCCAATCTTGTATTCAGGGTAAACATAATGGTCGCATGAAAATACGTCGCCATTTGGCTCCATTGCCAAGCCCTTTCCGCATATCTCATTCAAGGTACACAGTGGGTTCGGACGCCCAATCCATGTTTCTACGCTCGCTTCAAAATACTGAACAAACACCTTGCCGATGTCGTTCTTGGCCCACTCGTCAAACACAGAAATCAAGAAGTTACCCCAAGCCAAGTCCGACACACACCACGATTCCATGATTGAATCTTTATGGCCGGGGATCAGGCGTTTGTCGCCTTGTTTAAGCTGCTCGCTTACTTGGGATGTTTGTGGTGCAACCGTTCGGAACGTTTTCTGTTCAACGATAGGAATAAACTGCATTTGCGGTGACTTCACCACATCACGTAGGAAGCGATAGACCTCAAGTGCATTTTGACTGGTGAGGTTATTCACACAGGTAAGCGTTGCGAACTTCACTTGGTGTTTGTGCAGCAGCTCCACAGCCGCCATCACTTGTTTGAATGTGCCACGGCCAGCTCTGTTAACACGATAAGCATTGTGCAGCATTTCAGGACCATCAATACTCAAACCGATCAGGAAGTTGTTCTTCGCAAGAAACTCAGCCCAATCATCATTCAACAATGTACCATTGGTTTGTAAGTCGTTTGAAATCAATACACCTTCAGGTTGGTACTTTTTCTGTAGCTCAACCACGCGTTCAAAATACGCCAAGCCTAGCATGGTCGGTTCACCGCCCTGCCATGAGAAGATGATTTCTGCCGTGTTTTGACCTTCGATGTATTGTCGGATGTAGGTTTCTAACGTCTCATCATCCATTCTTGGAGAACTGCCTTTCTTGTACTCCAACAAATCTTGCTTACTTAGGTAGTAACAATATTTACAGTCAATGTTGCATGCTGCGCCAATCGGCTTAGCCATGACATGCAAGCGCTTAGACGCTTTACCGTTATATTGTGGACCTTGAGTAATATGCATGATTTACCTACCTATTTTAGTATTCTGGACCCATCATAATTCCTATTCGAACAGGTGACATGTTATACCCTTTATAACCAATAGGAATGACCTTAAACGTTAGAATTAGACCCTATTTCGAACATCTGAGGCACGTGATGAAATTTCTTAATTACAAACAGTTAGCAACAATTAGCAGCGTCACCATGACTATCCTTCTGAGTGGCTGTGCAAGCGTGCCTACACACCCCATCGCCCAACAAATTGACCAAGAGATGGTGTTGGTTGAAGGCGGCACATTCACCATGGGGTCGAACGGTCCAGAAGCGACCAAAGCAGAGCGTCCTGCACGTAATGTAACTGTAGATAGTTTCTATATTGCGAAGTTCGAGGTGACTCAAGAATTGTTCGAATCGGTGATGGGTTCATCTCTCAGTTATTTCCAAAACCCACAAGTTCCGGTCAATAACCTTAGTTGGCAGCAAGCAAACTATTTTGTTGAGCAGTTGAATGAATTAACGGGTGAAGAATACCGTCTGCCTACTGAAGCTGAATGGGAATTTGCAGCCAAAGGTGGCAATAAAAGTAAAGGCTATACTTACAGTGGTTCCAATAACTTAGATGATGTTGCATGGTACTCAGCAAATTCTAAAAATAGCGCACATCCAGTCGGGCTAAAGAAACCAAATGAACTAGGCTTATATGACATGACAGGAAACGTGGGCGAGTTTGTTATCGATGCCTTCGATGACACCTTCTACCGATTCGGTCCAACAGACAACCCTAACAACGCAAAACACAGCGACGTCGGTTTATCACACAAATCGGTTCGCGGTGGCAGCTTTGCTTATGACGAAAATGAATCTGAAAGTTACCGTCGTGACTTCGCAAGCCAATCGATCACTATGTCAGATATGGGGCTGCGTTTAGTTAAGGATGTGAGCTAGCTAACGAAGCGAACTAACTAAAGATGCCGAAGGTTATGGTTCACTAATCGTCACCAACAATACTAAAAATACGATTCGCACTGCACACACGTTACAAATCTGGCCAAACGTTGGAAACCTGACCAAACATTAGAACTCAGCGGCAACAGTGAATAAGGAAACTCTATGCAATACACCAAGCTTTCAGGACTAACCCTCGCGTTACTCTGCGCTCTCCCAGCTTCAGCTGAGAAAAAGCCAAATCTAGTCCTTTAAATCACGGTAGATGGCCTGCGCGCAGATCTAATCGAACGATATAAGCAAAACTTCGGTGAAGGCGGTTTCCGGTACTTAATGGATTATGGTACCTACTACACCAACGCAAACTACCAACATGGCAACACGGAAACGATCGTGGGCCATGTGTCGCTTGCAACAGGTGCTCCACCGAGCGTACACGGCATGGTAGGTAATGTTTGGTATGACCGTAGCGAAGAACGTTTGGTGTATAACGTAGAAGACGGTAACTACCAAATGCTGACCTCTGGTGCAGGTGTCGATAAAGCAACAGAGATCGACCCAACGCAGAAGACAGCACAAGGCGATGGCCGCTCTCCAGAGCCAATACTCTCCACCACGTTTGGTGACGAACTGACGATTTCCAATAGTGGCAAATCAAAAGTATTCGGTTTATCAGTGAAAGACCGCGGCGCAATCTCATTGGCAGGACACAGTGGTAAAGCCTTCTGGTTCTCCAAAGCACAATCGGAGTTTGTCACCAGTAACTATTACTATGACGAGTATCCAAATTGGGTATCACGCTGGAACGAGAAAGCGATTGCTGCTCAGTATTCCAAACAGAAATGGGAGCTCTCATTACCGCGTGATAAATACACGTTGCAAGAACACGATACCGAACACAAAGTGAAACTCGGTGACTTCCAACGCACCTTCCCTCATCCTTATGGCCCGGCAAGTTACAAGTACTACAGCACAACGCTAACCGTCAGCCCTGCTGGTGACGAAATCACGGAAAACTTCGCTAGCACCTTGTTGATGCAAGAGAAGCTTGGCCAAGGCGACGTGACCGATTATCTGTCAGTGAGTTTCTCATCAAATGACTACGTGGTGCACCTTTACGGCCCTGAAAGCCTAGAAACAGAAGACAACCTTATCCGACTTGATAAGACTCTCGCTAAGCTTTTCAAAACCGTGGATAACCAAGTCGGGCTAGAAAACACATTGATTGTGCTGTCTGCCGACCACGGTGTACCTGAATCTTCACCTGCGGCAAATGCGCTTGGTTTCAATCAAGCTCAATACTTCAATAAAGACACACTACTCTCGAGTGGTGTTGAGAAACGATTGAAGGATGAATTTGGTTTAACCAAAGACGCGATTCGCTTGTACGCACAACCTTACATCTATCTGAATCATGATCTGATCGCTGAGAAGAAGCTTGATCTGGCTAAGGTCCAAGAAGCTATTGCGGATGAAATTGCAAAAGTGAAAGGTGTTGCGTTTGCTGTATCAAGTAGTGACATTGCGGCTAACCGAGTACCGGATACGCATGTGATGCAGCTAATTAAAAACAACTACCACCCTGCTCGTTCTGGCGACGTGTACGTAGTATTTGCACCGCGCAGCTACATTAACGACATGGAAGGCCTCCAAATTGCCTCTACACATCGTTCTCCGTGGAAATACGACACTCATGTGCCTGTGATCTTTGCAGGCTACGACGTTGAAGCTAAGAAGGTATCGCGAGCAGTGACGCCATATGACATTGCGCCAACGCTTTCGAACAAACTGGGTATCACCCAACCAAGCGGGTCAATCGGAGAAGTGCTGCAAGAGATCACTGAGTAGACTCAATCTCTAAGGTTTCGTGAGCTAGATTTCGAATCCAGCACCCACTCAATAAAAGAGCCGTTTATCTGTTTCTGACTCACTAGGTCGAAACAAATAAGGTTCATCGCGCATTAGCGGGAACTAAAAAC